>JBFIDQ010000143.1:0-7709 GCA_041603795.1 Chlamydiales bacterium | reverse complement strand
CGCTTCTGATACCAAGATTTTTAGAGAGCGCTCGAAAGCATTAATTGAGACCTTTAGAAAATCGAGCACCCCCCGGTATCTGATAGGAGATTCAAAGCTGTACTCCAAAGAAACCATTGAGGAGGCACTACAGCATCTTCCTTTCATCAGCAGAGTTCCAAGCTCCATCAAGCTCGAAAGAGAAACGATCGAAAAATCCCTCGAAACGCCCCTTGACCAGTGGGATAAGCTGGATGAGAGAAATAGGTGTGTCAGCACACAGGCTGAATACGCCGGCCTGCAACAACGTTGGATTACCATTAGCTCGAAGGACATGGAAAACCGCTCCGTAAAATCAACAGAAAAAGCCCAAAAACGCGAACATGAAAAACTGACAAAAGAGCTCAAAAAGTGCTCTAAAAAGAGATTCTCATGCAAATCGGACGCGGAAAATGCACATCAATCTTTGCGAAAAACTGCCAAGCTACATCTTGTAGAAGTCGAGCAGATCATCGAACATAAGGTCTACGAGAAAAAAGGTCGCCCCCTACCCGACGCCGAATTTAGCATTATATATCAAGTTACCGGTGCTCTCGTAGAGAATCAGGTCGCCATAGAAACGCGAGCGAGACAAGGTAGCTGCTATGTTATCGCCACAACGGTCCCAGAAGAAGAACTGAGTGACCAGCAGGTGGTGGAAGCATACAAGGGGCAAAACAGCAGCGTAGAGAGAGGTTTTCGATTTCTAAAAGACCCGCTATTTTTTACATCGTCCCTCTTTGTAAAAAAACCAGAACGTGTTGTCGGATTGCTGATGGTTATGACCTTAGCTCTACTGGTCTACTCGATAGCTCAAAGGAATTTACGGGCTTATCTTAGAGAGGTCGGCGAAACACTCCCTAATCAAATAAAAAAAGAGACGGATAAGCCAACCCTTCGCTGGATATTCCAGTTAATGGAAGGCATAGCGCTCGTTCGAGTTCGTATTGATGAGGTAATAACGACCACAGTGTCGGGCCTGACGGATCTACGAATGCGAATTCTAGCTTGCTTTCCCTTGTCCGTCAGAAAAATATATGGAGTGGCTACATGAACTGCTCGCCCTTGCATTTCAATGAGTTGCGCTCAATGTCGGTTAAATGCTAACGTTCGAGCGAAGCACGGGACATTCCAGCACCCTCTGCTCGGATGTTCGAAATCCCCTGGCCGCAAGACCGTGCAAGTTCAACAGATCGGCAGTCAAAAGAAAAGACACAGCCAAGGAACTAAAGCGATCTCCTGATAAGAACGCCGCAGTCTTTGAAGGAGTAGCCTTAGGATAAAATCTGTACTCGCCGCGACGCCTATCGCGAACAAGTTCTACGACCAACTCATTTTAAGAAAGGTGAAAGTCGGCAGGAACTACTGAGGCCCGCCAACTTTCACTTTACCAAACACCCAACTAACGCTTCTTTGCGGCTGGCTTTTTAGGAGCTGCCTTTTTGGCTACTGGTCTCTTAGCCGCAGGCTTTTTCTTAACTACTGGCTTTTCAGGTGCGGGTTCCGCCTTTGCAGCAGGTTTCTTCTTTGGTGATGATGCTTTTGGCTTGGTCGTTTCCGGCGCTAGCTTTGGAAGCGAAGAGAATTCAACCAAATCGAAAATATCTTCGTCTTCTTCTACTGGCTTAGGAGCAAGAACCCTACGGCTATTCACCTTCTTTTTGGGAGCTGACTCCGCTGCGAGAGCTTCCGATTCGAAGCCCCCTTGGGAGAGACGGCGCAAAACTTCTAGCTTCTGATTGAGGCTATCGATCTGAGCATCCTGTGCCGTTCTCGTGTGGCCCCGCATGCTAGCAAGGAATTCTTCCTCGGTATCGTACTTGGCGGAAAAACTGACTCTTGATCCTGGTTGCGCTTCCGGAGCAAAGAGAAACGTTTGTACCGACGTAGGAACTGTCGTGTAGACATCACATGTAATCTGCGGCTCCACTTCCACCTTGGCTTGCTGTTTAGGCGGACGGCCCCTTTTTGGGCGTGGATTGAGTGCCTCATTGGAGTAGTAGACCTTAGATCTTGCTTCCAACACCTTTCGAGCAGCGGAAACTTCTTTGGACACCTGACTGTCAAAAAGATGACTTTTCAGCTTTTCGACTACACCCTTCGTGAGGTCAAGATCTTCCTCGAATACAAAAATGAGCTCATGACTACGTAGCCATTCGATAATCCGAATGCGAGAGCGCTCCTGATAGTACTGCTGCCACTTCTCAAGTTCCGTATGATGATCATAAATGAACTCGAGAAAGTGCTCTCGAGGCTCTCGGCCCTGGATCACTTCCATGAGCTTTTCTTTCGTATCCACGTCGTAGACCTTCTCGTGGACAAAGTTCTCCATGAGCTTCTTTGTTTCATAGAAGGTCATCTTTGGAATCAATAGATAGCGCTCAGCGTTAACCTTCAACTCCTCCTGCAGAGTATCAAGAGCCTCATCCGACTTATCCAAGTCCGCATAGAGAATGAACCCTTCCTGCGTATCGAGATAAAAATCCCTTTCGTCATTGGACTTTGCGAAAGCCTCCATGAGGCGGTTTCCCTGAAAGATGAGGGGATTTTGCGCTTTCTTCTTTTTACTCTTAACTGCCATGGGGACCTTAAACGTTATAAAACGAGGATTTTACCCGATTTTTGCTGGAATGGCAATAAAGAAAAAAAGAAGCCTCCAAAGCATGGGAGCGATGACCAATCACCCCGTTCTCTGGGCTTGAGGAGAGCAGAGATGCACACCTTGGAAGCTACCTGCCTCTATGCAGATGCTGTGCCAAGCTAAGAGGAAGCACCAGCCGCCCCTATATGCATATTTTGTCCCACTGAACGAACAAACGTGCCGGAATAAACAAATTGTGCTGGACCACAAAGAGTTACTTTAGACAAGTCCGGAAGGAACGAGACCCGAAGGGTGTCGCCGGACGCCACCCTCACCTGCACGGACTGACCCGCTCCCTCGTGGCGAGCGGCAGCTACGCCCACGGCACAAGCTCCCGTACCACAGGCAAAAGTCTCCCCCTCCACGCCCCGCTCCCATGTGCGCATCACCACCTTACCTTCTTCCACCCTAGCAATGTTAACGTTCACGCCCTTGGGAAATGCCTCGTGAGAGCGATAAATTGCTGCCATTTCCTTCAGGACATCCCCTTCAATATCAGGTAGGAACAGCACGACGTGGGGAACTCCCGTATCCAGGTAGTGGATCTGATGTCCCTCCAGCTCCAGATTCCACTGCGCATCGACCACGGCACCCATATCGACCGCAATTTCCTCACCCTCCCGCCAAACTTCGAGAAGGCGATCCATTGTCTCCAAAGTAAGGGAACGCGCCGAAGATATCCCTTCCATAAATCGAAAGAGGCAACGGACCCCATTGCCGCACATTTCCGCTTCCGAGCCGTCTCCATTAAAGATTCGCATGCGAACATCAGCCAAATCACTTGGCTCGACCAGAATGAGACCATCAGCACCGATGCCAAAGGATCGACGGCACAAAAAAGCGATTTCTTCCCTTTTCGGGGAAAAAATCGCTTTGCGATTGTCGACCAATATGAAGTCATTCCCCGCCCCATGAAGTTTGGAAAAGGGAATTTCCTGCATTACTTGAGGTCGTCGAAGGAGGTAACCAGACCATCCAGAAGTCCGAAATCCAGAGCCTCTTGTGCAGACATCCATGTGTCGCGATCGAGCGCCTTATCAATCGTCTTCACATCCTTACCGGTCCGTTCCGCATAGATGTTCACCAACTGCTGGCGGGTTTTCTGAATTTCCTTCGCCTGAATCTCTAGGTCCGTAGCCTGCCCACGAATCACACCGCCAAGAGAGGGCTGGTGGATCATAATCCGCGCGTTCTGTGTCGCATAGCGACGTCCCTTGTCCGCAGCAAGACTCAGCACCGAACCCATAGAGGCGGCAAGCCCCGTAACGAGGGTCGTGATTGGCGAAGTGATCAGCTTGAGCTGATCCCAAATGGCGAAGCCAGCATCCACTGAGCCGCCTGGACTACTAATCACGAAAAGAATCGGCTTTCCTGGATTTTTCAGTTCCAAGTACCAAATCTTTCGAATGATCTCCGTAGCGGACTGACTATCCACAGCGTCGGATATATATATCCGCCGAGCATCTAGCAGCGCCTCGTCAATTTTTGAATCGATTGTACGCATTTCTTCCTTAGTATCAGCTTTCGGCATGGGTTCCTCTTATTGTTTTGCAACATCCCCTGAATAGTGCCCTTTTGGGGCCTATTTTTCAAGCGAGGCCGCAGTCTCTAATTCAAGTTCCGGATAGAGAGGAAACTGCTGTAGCAGTCCACTCACCTCAAGACGGCTGTTGCCCGCACTTTCTTCATCATAGATAAACTTTGCCTTACTAAGCTTACCCGTTTTTTCAACGGTTGATGCTTCCGCGGTAGTCAAAGCCTCCACAATAAGATTCGCAATTTGGTCCATTTCCCCTTCCCCCATGCCCAAGGTCGTCAGGGCTGGAGTTCCGATACGAATGCCGGAGGTATACCATGGACCGTTGGCGTCAAATGGAATGGCGTTGCGATTGACCGTAATTGACGCCTCGCGAAGGACTAGCTCCGCCTGTCTTCCGGTTAGCCCGAAACTGGTCACTTCCAAAATAACCATGTGATTATCTGTTCCGCCCGTTAGAACACGAACTCCTCGCTTAACGAGCCCTTCTGCTAGAGCACGAGCATTGGCGACCACCTGTTCACTATAGGTGCGGAATTCCGGCTGATTTGCCTCGGTGAACGCAATTGCTTTTGCTGCCATTACGTGGGGAAGTGGTCCGCCTAAGACCAAAGGACATCCCTTATCAATTGTTTCGCGGTAAGCCTCCTTGCAGAGGATGAGTCCGCCACGCGGACCGCGCAGCGTCTTATGAGTCGTCGAAGTGACAATATCCGCATATGGAATCGGATTCTCCTCACCCTGAAAAACGCCACCCGCTACGAGTCCGGCAAAATGCGCCATATCCACCATTAAGACCGCGCCCACCTTGTCCGCAATCTCACGCATGCGCGCAAAGTTTATGCGCCGCGGATAAGCGGAGTACCCGGCTAGAAGTATCGTTGGTTTTACAGCGAGCGCCTGCGCCTCAATTTCCCCGTAGTCTAGCAGTCCACTATCGCGCCTCACCTCATAGCATGAGGCACGCATCATTTTGCTCGACAGATTGTGGCGGTAGCCGTGGGTGAGATGACCACCTGAATTGAGTGACATTCCCAAAACGCTCTGATTGACCAGCTTTTGCCGAACCTGTTCGTACTCCTCCGGTGTCAACTCATCGAGTTTCTTCCCACCTAAACGCTCCAGCTCCGCATTTTGGACCCGCTCCACGATGATCGCCCAGAACGCCACCATATTGGCATCTGCTCCACTATGAGGCTGCACGTACGCATGATCTGCACCGAATAAAGTTTTCGCCTGATCAATTGCCTCCTGCTCCACCACATCCACGTTTTCGCAGCCCGCGTAGAAGCGGTGATTCGGGTAGCCCTCTGAGTATTTGTCCGTTAACCAATTTCCCATCGCCAACTGCGTCGCCATAGAAGAGTAGTTTTCCGAAGCAATTAGTTTTAGGTAGGAGCGCTGGTCGCGCAGCTCCTGAGCGATTGCACTAGCAATTTTGGGGTGATTGGCTTCCAAGTGATCGAGAGCTGCCAGACTCGCCACCACCGAGCTTTCCGGCTGATCGCACGTTGAAAGATAATGTTGCATCCTGTTCATATGAAAGGCTCCGCTTTTAAGATGCCACTATGCTAAAGGATCTCTCACAGAATTACCAGCTGGGCGGAAAGTCTGGTGTGTACTCAATGATCTCCCCAGGTTTCACCTGACGATTGTCCCCGGCTTCAAAAAACAAGTCATTGATCAAAACCTTGAATTCCCCGGTACGAAAGGACTTAGTAGTTTCCCAGACCCAAGTATCATTTCCCTGGTTTTTGAGAAGTGTTCCCTTGTCCCAGCTTAGTGACGGACCATCACCGCGCAGGTAGACTGAATTGTTGAGGCCCACGTCAAAGCGGACCACCACCTTAGTTTTTTTCGCCACGCTTTTCTTCGAAATTTTTGTTGAACTAGTCCGCTTTGCAGGCGCTGCCACAGCCTTTTTCGCAACTTTTTGCGGAGCGCTCACTTTTTTTGCAGTTTTCTTAGGTGCCGTCGTTTTTTTTGCCGCTTTTGCCATGAAAAATCCGCCCTCCCAGGCTATTTAGATTCACTATATTCCGGCAGCAACCCCCTATGTCAACAAAAAAAAAGAAATGGTCTCATCTTTTCCAGGCTTTTATCTTGATAATTAATGGTTTGAAGAGTACCCTTATCAGGCAGACAATCCATCGGAGTAGACGATGCTCAGTTCATTAAAAGACATTTTAGCCATTCAAGAACGTGACGTTAAGATGATCCGTCTTATGCGTCTCAAGCGTGAGCGCCAGCGTGAGCTTGATAATATTCAGTCGATCAAAAACGACTGCCATCACCAGCTTATGGTTAAGGAAAGCGATATAATGGACCTAAAGCGGATGATCCGCCAAGGGGAGCTTGACGTTGAGGAAGCTGGGGAGAAGGTCAAGAAATTAGAAAGCCAGCAAAACGCGGTTAAAAAGGTCGACGAATTCAATAGCCTCAGTCGAGAGATTGCTGCTGCTGAACGAGACAAATCGGGAAAAGAGCAGAAGCTATCGGACATCATTGACAACTTAGCCTCTGAAGAGGAGACGCTAGTAAGTCTCAAGGATACTCTTGAGTCGACCAATGAAAGCAGCAAAGCGATTGAAGACGAGATCAAGGACAGCATTCGCCAGATCAATGCTGAAGGCTCCGAGCTCAAGAAAGAGCGAGAAAAGCTTTCTAGCAAGGCCGACGGCGATGTCCTACCGATTTACGAGCGCCTTTTGAAGAATAAAAAAGACCGCGTTGTCGTGCCTATCGAAGATCGGACATGCAGCGGATGCCATATCGTACTCACAGCACAGCATGAGAACCTCGTCCGCAAGGGTGAGCGCCTCGTTTACTGCGAACACTGCTCCCGCATTCACTTTTGGCCGGAAGAATTGGCTGCTGTGGAACCGGCTGCTGGTGAAGAAGGGGCAACAAAACGTCGCCGTCGCCGCACGTCTGCGACTACATAGTTCTATCTGGGAAGGCAGGTCATCGCTGCCCTTTGCAAAAAGGGGAGAGGAAAGTCTGGACTTCAGAGGAGAGGATACCAGCGAAAGGCTGGGGGCCGTAAGGCTACGGAAAGTGCAACAGAAAACAATCCGCTGCCTCGTGCAGAGAGGGTGAAATGCTTGCCTAGTGGGCAAGCCGCATTCTAGGAAACTAGAAGCGCTGCAAACCCTATCCGAAGCAAGGAGGGTGGACAAATAAGCGCGCTCCGCGTGTCCACCCGTTGCCGCTTGAAGGGGACGGCGACGTCCCCTCTAGAGGAATGATGACCCACGACAAGATCCGGCTTATCGCCTTCCCAGTTTTTTTTCAGTCTTAACTGTCAGCAGTTTGTGTTCTTTTAATCGCAGAGGCGCCGGCATACTTTTACCCACAAGTTTTTGTGACAGAAATATGTGGTTTGTGCCGTGCGGTTTTTTTTTGCTGCGGCAGCAGCAGAGGCACTTAGCCTCGGGTGGAGGCGCAGCCGGAACCCGGGGTATTGGGGTAGTAAAATCCGCGCTGCGGGAGCAGCGCCGGCGGGCCTGTAGT
>JBFIDQ010000142.1:0-7716 GCA_041603795.1 Chlamydiales bacterium | reverse complement strand
TCATCAGGGCAGCGTTTTGCCTCCAGCTTCCTTCAGATTCCACCTCGCGATGGACACCCTTGCCTTCAGCTAACTGTTCCCCCCTTCGGGCCAGTAAGGGACTTTCACCCTCTAGTTCGTTGCCATGCCGGGCACACCTAAGTGCCTCTGCTGCTGCCGCAGCAAAAAAAACCGCACGGCACAAACCACATATTTCCGTCACAAAAACTTGTGGGTAAAAGCATGTCCGCGCCTTCGCGTTTAAAAAAAAACTATTTCAAATAATACACAAAATAACATATACTCACGTTCTAAACTAAAAAAAACGGAACATTAATGTCATTGCCGCCTACCAACAATTTCTCGTTAAGCAATCCCTTTGAACCTCTTGCTTTACCTACTAACTCTACCCGACCCCGACCAGCAAAGGCTAGGAAGGCTCTTCGGCCGCTAAAGAAACCAGCCTATAGAAAAATCACCCCACATCCGACCCCCCGGGCCCTAGAGAACATTTTACCTCTCCCAAGTGATAAGCCCACTTATACCCAAATGGCGTCCGGCATTGATAACAGAGTCTCTTTCCCCTCTCTGGGTCGTGAGGGGTCACAACCACAGATAGCATACGGCATGCACAGCTATATTGACGCTCTACAACGGTCGCAGCCTCGTGTACCAGCGCCACCCCTGGCAGGCCCTTGGAGATCTCCCAAAAGAAAGAAGACCAACTCAAAACTTCTTCATTCGCCACCAAAAAAACAAAGAACCCGTGATGAAGTTACTCGATCCTTCTCGCCAACGCTTTTTAATCCAGTTAGTAAATTCATCAGCAGCGGCCCCCAAAATTATACAGGTCACAACTTTGAGGCCGGCCAGACTTTGCCACAAACCTTTTCTCGAAAGCTAAGCCTTCGCGAGAGCAAGCAGGAGGAAAAACCAAAACCTGCTCTATCGAGGCTCAAGCCTATAAACCTTGTAAATAAAATAGTGCTCCCCCCAGATATTCTAACCGGAAAAAACGTACTCCCTGGTGGCAAGCGAAAAGCGTTAGAATCAGTATTAAACAGTGAAAAATTTACCATATCAAGAATCCACTTCACAGCCAGCAGATTAGGCCAGCAAGGAGCGACGGAAACGGTCGCCTCGTTCAAAGAACATAGAATTGATGTGCAGGGACCTTCCAGAGCCTTTAAAGACATTATATCAAAACATCTTAGTCTCCCGCACCAGAGAATTGCCTATCAAGTCGGTAGTGGCCAAAACGTGTATGCGCAAGTAGTTGTAAGCGGCCTTGCCCTTCGTTTCCTAAATCAGGATAGCCGAAAAGATGGGGCTGCCCTTTTGGAGTTCATTAGACAAGGTCTTATCCAAAGTTTTGTGCACAAAAAGCAATTCATCATCAACTGCAAATAAGCCGCCTTGTTCTAGGTGCTATGGCGAAAGAGGATGACGTCGCCGTCAAGGACCTCATACTCGCGGCCTTCGACGCGGGCCTTGCCGGCCTCTCGCGCTCCAACCCAGCCTTTTCCGGCCATCATTTCTGGGAAGGCCACGACCTCTGCGCGAATAAACCCTCTTTCGATATCAGAGTGAATTTTCCCTGCCGCCACCGGCGCAAGGGTCCCCTTTTCGATTGGCCAGGCGCGGGTTTCCATGGGACCTGTTGTCAGGTAAGTGATGAGTCCGAGCAGATCAAATGAGCGTTTGATCAGGCGATTCAATCCGGGCTCCTTTAGACCAGCTTCTTCCAAGAAAACTTGCTGCTCATCCGGCTCAAGGCACGCAATTTCCTGCTCGAGAGAGCAGCAAATGGTGAGCACTTCTGCGCCTTCCTTCAGAGCAATCTCGCGCACGCTGGTCACGTAATCGTTGTCCGTTCCACGCTCTAGATCTGCCTCACCGATATTGCAGACGTAGAGGATCGGCTTATCCGTCAGGAAGCTGTACGCCTTGAGCTGCGCACGCTCTTTTTTGGTCAGCTCCAAGCTCCGTACCGGCTTGTCCTCATTGAGGTGCGCCTCTACGCGCTTCAAGATAGCAAGTACTGCTGCCAGTTCCTTGTCGCTTTTAGCCTGACGAGCCATTTTTGAAATGATTTTTTCCACCATCTGCAGATCTGCCAGACACAATTCCATTCCGATCACCGCGATATCTTGAACTGGGTCGACCTTCCCCGCCACGTGGACCACGTCCTCATCATCGAAGCAGCGCACCACATTAAGAATGGCGTCCGTTTCACGAATGTGCGTCAAAAACTGATTGCCCAGTCCCTCGCCCTTGCTCGCCCCCTCAATTAGCCCTGCGATGTCTACAAATTCCATCGTAGCCGGTAGAATTTTAGCCGACTTCGACACCTCCGCCAGCTGCGCGAGCCGCTCGTCAGGCACCTCCACGACGCCCACATTCGGATCAATCGTGCAAAACGGGTAATTTGACGCATCCACTTGATTCGCCGTGAGAGCATTGAAAAGCGTCGATTTGCCCACATTGGGAAGTCCGACGATACCACATGAGAGATTAGCCATAAGACCCTGTATCCGCTGTTTTTACGTCATAGAATAATGGTGAAAATGATAAGATGCAAACGGTTAAGGCTTTGTAAAGCACTTATTTGACTTTTCCTTCAAAATGCATTATAATGATGATGGAAGGGTTGTAGTTATTAATTAACGGATTCACACCATGGGTGAGAAAAGCGAAAAAGCCACACCGAAGAAGCTGAAGGACGCCCGCAAGAAGGGGCAGGTTGCGAAGAGCCAGGATTTTCCATCCGCTTTTACCTTTATGGTCTCCATTGGACTTGTTTTAGGCTTGTCCTCGTGGCTTTACGTCCGCTTAACTGACTTCATCACGCTTGCTTTTAGTCAAATTAACCACCCAGACCTCCAAAACAACCTCGGTGCCCTCTTCTCACACGCAGCCGAGACGATCCTTACTACAAGCCTACCCATTATGGTGTTGACGGCAGGAACTGGCGTTATCGTCACTTTCCTTATGGTAGGTCCCGGTTTGTCCATGGAAGCCTTCAAACCCGACATTAAGAAATTCGATCCGATCCAAAACCTCAAATCGAAGTTCAAGATGAAGACATTGATGGAGCTCATCAAGTCACTTTTTAAGATTGGGGTCGCTGGCTACGTCATTTACGGGATCATGTGGAAAAGCCTTCCCGTTCTAACTACGGCCGCGCAACACCCCATTACCGGCTCCATCGGCATCCTCTACTTCTTTCTCCTCGAAGTTGTGGTCAAGATCACCCTCATTTTCATGGTCATCGCCATAGCGGACCTCATCTATCAGAAGCAGGTTTTTGCCAAAGAGATGAAGATGGAGAAATTCGAGGTGAAGCAGGAGTATAAGAACAGCGAGGGTGATCCGCAGATCAAGGGCAAGCGGCGAGAGGTCGCACGCGAGATCGCCTACTCCTCCGGTCCTGCACAGACAATCAAAATGGCGAAGGCTGTGATCACGAATCCGACCCACATAGCCGTCGCTTTGGGGTATGAACGCGACGAAGACCCGGCGCCCTATATTCTAGAAATGGGGGAGGGCGAATTCGCCGCTCTCGTTATAAAAACCGCACAGGAATATAATATCCCGATCATGCGCAACATTCCTTTGGCCCATCAGCTGTATGAGGAAGGGGATGTTTGGGCATATGTACCGGAACCAACCTACGAGGCCCTAGCAGAAATTATGCGATGGGTTGCTTCATTAGAACCGAAAGAACCAGAGTGGAATCGAAGTGAATAAGATTTTAGAAGCGATCCAAGATGCCCTGGAAGGCATGACAGACTTCCTCGGCGGACGTCGATCTGTCGACAGAATGTTACAATCGAGTAACCTTGTTCTGGCATTGCTGCTAGTTGCAATCATCGGCATGATGATTGTTCCACTGCCCCCAATGGCTCTAAACATTCTGATCGCGTTGAACCTGACCATTGGTGTCATTCTCATCACGGTCTCAATTTACATCCCCGGGGCCGTCAGTCTCTCGGTCTTTCCCTCACTGCTTCTGATTACGACCCTGTTTCGACTCGGCATCAATATATCCACCACGCGAGCGATTCTCCGCTTTGCCGATGCGGGTGACATCATTGAGGCATTTGGTCAGTTCGTGGTGGGAGGTGACTACGTTGTTGGTTTCGTCATCTTCCTCATCATCACTCTCGTTCAGTTTCTTGTGATCACAAAGGGTGCAGAGCGCGTTGCCGAGGTTGCAGCGCGATTCACTCTCGACGCGATGCCCGGTAAGCAGATGTCGATTGACGCGGATATGCGCGCTGGCATTCTCGACGCAGACCAAGCGCGTCAGAAGCGGATGGCCATTCAGAAGGAGAGCCAGCTCTACGGCGCCATGGATGGAGCGATGAAGTTCGTCAAAGGTGACGCCATCGCCGGTATTGTGATCACCCTCATTAACATCATTGGCGGTTTGATCATTGGTGTGATGATGCGGGGAATGGACATCGGTCAGGCGGCTTCCACCTATGCCCTTCTCTCCATTGGTGACGGCCTGGTGAGTCAGATTCCCGCACTTCTCATTTCCATCTGTGCCGGTATTGTCATTACTCGAGTCACCAGTGAAAGCTCAGACGCCAACCTCGGTAAGGAGATTGGTGGTCAGATCCTGCAGCAACCGATTGCCCTGCTTATCACCGCCGGCGTACTGGTTCTGATGTCCTTTATTCCAGGATTTCCTCGCTTCACGTTCCTGATCCTCGCTCTGCTAGTTGGCGTCATTGGTTATACTGTGTGGAGCACTACCGATGAGCGAAGGCGATTCCGAGCGACAAAGGCGGAGAAGAAACTTGGAGCAGACAAGTCTGGCAAGACCCTTGCGCCCTCAACGACTCCCTCGCAGGTTCCTGGTCACCGCACCGTATCCGGTGGTGGAGTCGACGCCTACGCTCTGACCCTTCCCGCCATTTTGGAGACAGGCACTCTTCTTTCTGCTCAGATCGAACAGGCGGAAAAAGGCCTCAGCTTTATCGACGAGATGATCCCCAAGATGCGGCAAGCGCTTTACTCCGATCTAGGCGTGCGCTTCCCCGGTGTTCATGTTCGCACCCACTCCCCTACCCTTGCAAAGGACGAGTACGCGATTCTTTTGAACGAGGTACCTGTGGTACGTGGAAAGGTTTTGCCTGGTCACGTTCTAACGAACGAAAGCGAGGAGAATCTGCGCCGCTACAACATCCAGTTTACCTCGTACAAAAACTCCCTTGGCATGCCCTCGCTTTGGGTCGACGAGAAAAATGAGCAGCTCCTACAGCGAGCTGGCATCAAGTACTGGACTCCATTGAGAGTTGTGGTGCTTCACCTCTCCTACTTCTATCGCCACTACGCCAATGAATTTCTGGGTATCCAAGAGGTGAAGGGCATGATTGAGTTCATGGAAAAGTCCTTCCCCGACCTGGTGAAGGAGGTGACGCGCCTCATTCCACTACAGAAGCTTACCGATATATTCAAGCGTCTTGTTCAGGAGCAGGTCAGTGTAAAGGACCTGCGGAGCATTATGGAGTCGCTTTCGGAGTGGGCACAGACGGAAAAGGATACGGTCCTTTTAACGGAGTACATTCGCTCTTCTCTCAAACGATACATCAGCTTCAAGTACTCCCAAGGGCAGACTGTGCTATCGGTGTACATCATGGACCCTGAGATCGAGGATATGGTCCGCGGCGCCATTAAGCAGACCTCTGCTGGCTCCTACCTCGCTCTTGATCCAGATGCAGTGCAGCTCATACTACAAGGCATACGAAACGTGGTGGCGACGCCCCCACCTGGAGCACAGCCGCCAGTGATGCTAACGGCCATCGACGTACGTCGCTTTGTGCGCAAGCTCATTGAGATGGAGTTCCCAGATATTTCGGTGGTCTCGTATCAGGAGATCATCCCAGAAATTCGGATTCAACCACTTGGAAGGATCCAAATCAGCTAATGTAAGGAGACGGAGGCAAAATCATGACTGGAAGTGTAGGCGACTCGGGTGCAGCCCGAGCAGCAGAACAAGCCGATCAGATCGCTGCGCAGCAGACGGCGAAAGCCGAGCAGCAGGATGTTAAAGCTGATGTAGCCAAGGAACGCCTCCAGGACTTCCTCTCCGAACGCGGAGACCTCCTCAAAAAAGACCAGAAAAAGGACAAAAAAGATCTCAAAAAAAACGCCAACCGAATCAAGCGGGGTCAGATGGGTGGCGAGAAGATGGGCGAGAAGAAAGACGCCAAAGAGATCCGCAATAAGGCCGCAGAGTACGCCAAACGTAACCCAGAACTCGATCAAGGGAAGCTTGAACGCCTAGCACGCGATCACCTCAAACAAGGTGATAGCTCTGACGATATCCAGAAGAAACTAGCCGAGCTGTATGACGACGTCTCCCTCCGCGACGAAGCCCTGGAGTTTCTAGAGGAGACAACGGAGGGTGAGCTCTCCAAAGAGGTCTCTAAGGCGCGTGAGGAGCTTAACGAGGAGAGCGGACGCGAGATTAAGGCCGGACGCAATATCGGCACAGAAGCACGCCGCTTTGCTAAGGAAGGCCTTGGCTCCCCTACAGCGCTACGTGACCTCTACCGAGACCTTGTTCATAATCCCCGTAACTCCCGAGAGCTTTTCAAAGAGATGTCCGGTCGCTTCAAGTTTGAAGAACTGAAGAAAGTCTCCGACTTCCTCTTTCATTCCCTAGGTAAGGACCTCAAATCACAAGGTCCCTCGATCCCACGAGGCCTCCTCCACCGCCTCATCACGGAAGCTCGCTCCCTGCAGGCCGTTCTCGGTGTCTACAGCTTCTTCCGTGGGCGCATGAGCCTCGTCCGTTCCATGTTTGCTAATGGCGGCATCCCGTTACCAAAAACGGTCAATTTCGAAAGCCTAGCCAAGGCATTTATGGAAGTTGCTCAGGAGCGCTATCCCTCATCGGATAAAATCCTGCGGTCCGCATCGCGCCTTGGAATTGGCAACATCTTATTTGCCAAAATTGTGATCATCTCTCAAATGCGCGACGGCGTACGCGAAGTCGCCCTGGATCAAATTTTCCTCTCCGTGCAGCAACGTAACGACCTGCTAACCGCTATTCTCGAGACTCTAGAAGAGCTAGAAGATGAATACGAAGAAGAAATAGATGAGTATGAAGATATCGACGAACCAGACGCGGATGAGTCGACACAAGTCGAAGACCTGGGAGAAACGAAAGAATGATCCATCTAGATGAACTACTTACCCAACTTGCCCCCCGCCTCAATATAGAGAGTCTCGCTCCCGATGAAAAGGGATGCTGCCTACTCACGTTTCCACCTGACGAGTTTCAGGTCCAACTTGAAGTAGAAGAACCCTCTAACGAGACCCTGCTGATCACCTCGATACTTGGAGAGCTACCCGTCGGAGCCTACCGCGAAGAGCTTCTCAAGGCGGCCCTCGTCGCCAACGGAAAAGCATATCCTCGTCACGGGACACTCGCCTTTTCCAATAACAACGAGTCACTGATTCTCTTCGAAAAGCTTCCAGAGCAAGGCCTCAATGGCGATCAAGTCTACGTCTACCTGCAGAAGTTCATGACGAAGGGGCGCACCTGGCGAGACGCCCTTCAGAATGGTGACATCCCCCACGAAATCATCACCGGCGGACCCGAATCTGGCGGCGGCATCTTTGGCCTTAGGCCCTAACAAATATCTAACATTCTTCAGAGGCAGAATTCCACGTGGCGGTAGCCACGACAGATGCTAGCCCCGTGCAACGAGCGATAGC
>JBFIDQ010000141.1:0-7737 GCA_041603795.1 Chlamydiales bacterium | reverse complement strand
TTTGACTGGTAAAATCGCCCTGCAATTGCCCTGGATTAAACACCCTTCAACTTGTACTTTTTAAGCTTATTGTAGAGGGTTGTGCGGTCGATTCCTAGAATCTGCGCCGCCTGGTTCTTGTTGCCGTTGGTGGCTTCAAGGACGCCCTCGATATGCTGGCGCTCCACCGTCTCCAGCGGAATGGTATCGCCCACGGAACTAATTGGCGTGGGAACGCCTTCCGTGTCGGTGGTGCGCTTGAGAGCATTTCCGCCAAGCTTAATATGAGTAAGCTGAAGCGTATTGCCAGTCACCTCTAGAAGCATTGTCCGCTCCACAAGGTTCCTTAGTTCGCGGACATTGCCCGGCCATGAGTATTTCTTAAGAGCAGCAAGGGCTGCTGGATCGACCTTTGTGACTTCTCGATTGAGTTCCTTGTTGAACTCCTTGATGAAGTGAAAGAGCAGCGGCTCTATATCGTCAGCACGAGCTCTTAACGGAGGAATTTGTAAAGGGATCACCGCAAGGCGATAGTAGAGGTCCTCTCGAAATTTTCCGCTCGCCACCCCCTCCTGGAGGTCACAGTTCGTCGCTGCAATCAACCGGATATCCACGTCAATGTTATCCGTTCCCCCAACCCGGCGAACCGTTCGCTCCTGCAGAACCCGTAGAATTTTAGCCTGCAGACCGAGGTCCATGTCGCCAATTTCATCGAGAAATAGCGTGCCACCATCTGCCACCTCGAAGAGACCCTGTTTTCTTCCCACGGCCCCCGTAAACGAGCCCTCTTCGTGACCAAACAGCTCACTTTCTAGAAGTTCCGGTGAAAGAGCCGTCGCATTCACCGCCACAAACGGCTTTTCCGCACGATCGCTGAGGTTATGGATACGCTGTGCGATCACCTCTTTTCCCGTTCCCGTCTCACCCAAAATTAGCACGGTCGTATTTGGACTACGACTTACGGTTTCGATCTGAGCATATATCTCTTGAATTCTCGAGTTAGGACCCATCACATATTTGGCGTCCCATGACCCATACATCTTATCCTTAAGGTACCCCACCTGCTCCTTCAGCTTACGCCCCTCAAGAGCCTTGTCGATACGCAAAAGGATTTCATCGATATTAAATGGCTTGAGGACATAGTCAGCAGCCCCTTTTCCCATTGCCTCAACGGACTGTGGTACAGATCCGAAACCCGTAATGATGATGACACATGTTTCTGGTGAAATTGCTTTGATCTGTTCGAGGACCCGAATTCCACTCGTATCTGGCAGCTGGACATCCAGAAGAACGACCTCAGGCCGGTAAGGGCTACCCGGTTTTTTCTCCTGAAACTTCTTGATCGCTACGCTTCCCTCTTGCGCATCGTCAACGATGTATCCCTTCTCCTCAAAGAGCGTCCTTAGAGAGAAACAGATCGTCTGATCATCATCAATGATAAAGATTTTAGGTTTCATGGTAGCCTCTTTTTATAAAACGCTGTTTACCCTTCCATCGCTCGCCGTTGCTTTTGCAGGGCCACATGCGACTCCGCTGCAAAATTAAAGAAGAAAATGGTCGCTGGAGCGAGAAGGGCGGTAAATGGAAGCATGATGAAAAACCACTGCAAGACAATCTCGCTGGTCCGATCTACGTCGAGATAGGTGGTTCCGGTCAGTACCGCGGCAATGGAAAGAACACTACCGGTTAATGTAAGCGGAAGCAGCGCAATAACTAGGTGGCAGCAGTTGGTGAAGACATCCATGCGAATTCTCTTCAAAATCAACTGAACGATGGCCACTTTGTCGAAGGAACGAAGAGCTAGTGCGGGAGTCACAAAAAAGAGGACGGCAAGAGCTGAAAGAATGAGCAGTAGCGACGCCAAGTTTAGAAGAAACGGACCAAAAGCCAGAATCACTCCAATAAAGTCCCCAAGACCTGGAATCTCCTTCAACAGGTAAAAGATCCCCAGGACCATCCATAGAAGCAAGTAGACCAATATGAATGGCATGGAGATGTAACTTGCGCCAATCATTAGCTCAAGGGACTTATTTAATGTCTCCTTGAAGCTCACAGGAAGTCCCTTCACCTCATTGTGGTAGACACGTATCAGGATGAGCCCCATAGAGAGCATGATTCCCGCGCAGATAAAAACCGGCAGAAAGGTCAAGCTCATCGTCACCCAGCTTCCCGAATGGACCGCTACCCCGCGGAAAAAAACGGAAAGGAGTCCGCATAGCGCAAGCACCGAAAAAGCAAAAAGAAGCTTCGTTTTGGAAAAGGTGAGATAGAGAGCGCGATTAAACGCCTTCTTAATTTCGTCCAGTCCAGAGTCATTTACAACAGTTTTTTTAGGCATTATTTGGTTTGAATATATATTTAGGTCTAACAATAGGCGTTCCCTTCCCCTCGCGCGCTTCACAGCGCTCGTAGACGATCTGGCGTGCAATTCCTAGGCAGCGTGAGGTGCCGAAGAGAACGGTGTAGTATTCCGAGTAGGGAAACCCTGCCGCGGCAAGGACGGTACCTGAAATCGCGTCCACATTGGGATAAGGGTTCGCTATCTTCGGATTTTCCTTGAGGACCTTGGTCCCTGCTGTACGGAGCAAGAGCGCAATCTTCACAAGAGGGTCATCGGAAAAATTCTTAGCAGCCAGGGCATAGAGATACGTTGCCCGTGGATCCTCAACACGCAAGACCGCATGCCCGAAGCCAAATACCAGCTGTTTTTTGTCGAGGCGAGAACGAATAAGAGCCTCCACGTCGGCCTCAGTGGCATTTTCCCCGACCTCCTTCAGCACCTCTTTTACGAAGTTAAGGCAATCCTGATTGGCCTTGCCATGTCGAGGTCCGGCTAACGCCCCCATGGCAGCTGACAGAGAGCCCCACATGTCTTCGAGTCCGGACGCCACAGCTTTTCCTACGAAAGCCGACAGGTTGCCCCCCCCGTGATCATAATGGAGGACGTTAAAAACCTTGAAAGCTTCGCTGAGCGCTTCCTCATTAGCGGACGGAACATTAAGCATTTGCGTAAAATTTTCCATGTAGCCAAGAGCTGGATTGGAATCACGTAGCTCACCCCATCCCGCATGGTGGTTGATCACCGCTGCAGCAATTCGCGGCACCTTAGCGGCCACGTTGAGACAATCCTCCTGGTAGTCTCCTGTCCCCTCAACCATTCCCGCGATAAGTAGCGCGGCCCCAAACAACGCCATAGGGTGTCCAGCGCGCGGCAGAGAGCGAAGGGCTGTAAGGACCTCATCAGAAACCGTCGAACGCTTGTTCATTTCATCACGAAATGCAGAAACCTCCTGCTCATTTCCAGGTTTTCCCTGATAGAGGAGATAAATCACCTCCTCCGGTTCCCACTCAGCCACCTCCGACATGGGACGTCCCATATAGAAAAGGCCCTCGTGTGCGTCGACGGAGCTCGTCGTACAATAGCCTACAGGAATGCCCCGCATTCCTGTCTCCATATGCTCCTCAGTGACCTCAAACAAAACCTTACTCATCGTCTTGCTCCCCATGCCCTACACCTTAATTAAATCGCTTACCGCTTCGCGCTCCTGAAGAAGCTCGTTTTCTGTCGACACTATGCCCTCTTTCAGGAAATCATTCCAAGAAACATCTGCTACAACTTCGTAATTGCCGTCACCTTTTGAGCGACAAGGAAAGGAAAAGATCAAATCCTCTTTGACCCCATAAGGGTTCCCATCACTACACACCGCTGCAGAAAACCAATCGCCTGGGGCTGTCGGGTTTACAAGGGCTTTGATGTGATCGATGATGGCGTTGGCTGCGGATGCAGCTGATGATTTGCCTCGCGCCTCAATGATGGCCGCTCCTCGCTTCTGAACGGTCTCAATGAAGCCCCCCTCCAACCAAGCAGTATCCGTGATGGTTTCTGGAAGCGGAACCCCTTTGATCCGGGCATTGACAAAGTCTGGCACCTGCGTCGCACTGTGGTTTCCCCAGATGGTGACATTGGTCACATCACTTACAGCCACCCCAGCTTTATCTGCCAGCTGTGTTTTGGCGCGATTCTCGTCGAGGCGCGTCATCGCATGAAAATTGCTACGAGGGATCCGTGGTGCACTGTGCATCGCAATCAGGCAGTTCGTGTTGCACGGATTACCTACCACTAGCACCTTCACATCAGGGGATGCCTTTTCATTGAGAGCCGCACCTTGCGTCGTAAAAATTTTGCCATTTTCAGTAAGAAGATCCTTGCGCTCCATTCCCGGACCACGAGGCTTGGCACCAACGAGTAGCGCGTAGTCGACGTCAGCAAACACCTCGTGAGCATCAGATCCGGTACGCACCTCCTGAAGAAGAGGAAAGGCGCAGTCCTTGAGTTCCATAACCACCCCCTCCAAAGCTCCCAGCGCCGCAGGAATCTCAAGAATATGGAGAGCTACCGGCTGATCGAAGCCAAGCATTTCTCCACTTGCAATACGAAAGAGTAGATTGTAAGCAATTTGTCCCGCCCCACCAGTGACGGCTACGCGCTTAATAGGTTTTGTCATGATTTACTCCGAGTGTCGAATTCTTCCGCATTCTATGTATGGAGATGATTCCAAGCAAGAGACGCTCAAGAAAATTACCCCGTTGCTCAAAAATTACCCGGTATCTATGATCCGCACATCATAAAAATCCTAATATAGCCGGAGTTCATCATGACAAATTTTTTACAGAGCGCATACGACCACAGCACCACTGCGGCCTGGCACCTAATGAGCTACTTTGCACCGAATGACCTCCACGATCGGCAACAGCGGATGGATATGACCATGCAAATCATTGGGGAACAGCACTGTGCCAAAGCATTGCAATACGTCGACTCAGCTGAACTAGAAGAGAAACTCTGCCAAAGGGGCTGGCAAAGAGAAAGCTCTCGTTTTGACCTATCTACGAGAGCAACTCGGGTTCGTGATGGACTTTGCGAGGATGCCGTAAAAATGGTGGAGTCCATCACGGAGCAAAACTGCAATGCCACTAGACCCTTCGTCACCGAAGAGGTAGGCGACCTTCTGTGTGAGCACTTTGAGTCTGATGCACAGTCTACCTTCAATGAAATGATGGTGGGTCCCGAAGACTACCTTTCCTGCGATCCAATGCCCCATCTCCTATCGGGGGAACAATTGGCCGCCGCACCCACCCCGACGACGGTCATCATAACGGCCTTCCTCGCCTGGTGGATGGGACGAAGAGGCTAAGGGGATTTCCCTAACTTTCCTCTCAACCTCGTCACTAAAAAACTTAAGTGTTCGTCATGAGTGGGTCCTTTGCCTGACTCGCTCCTGGATGATATCCTCTAACCCCTCGCCTTCCCCCTACGAACAATAGCTTTTTTCCTTGTGGTCAATGGGTTGACGCCCTAAATTGCTTAGTTTGAATATAGCACCGGAAAAAAATATGAGCTTCGCGACATTGCTATTTTGTTTAATTCTAACCGCAGACCTTTCTGGTGAAGAGGAATGTAAGGGCGCCGCCTACCTGGCTCTTGAGATGGACCCAGCGACCTTAGTCAGGGGCTGCGTTTCAGTAGAAAGCGGGGCGCTGACGTTAGCGGAAACAGATATTGAGATGACAGGAGCGGACGCCTTACCCCTCCGTCGCTTGTACAATAGTTTCGATCAGACTCACGCAGATCTTGGCACCGGAATGAGGACTGGTTTTCCCACAGATATTAGCTGTGTTGAGCCACATAGCAAGCATTACCACATCTGGTTAGGAGGTTATGGCGGCTCAAAACTGCAATTCACTGGCCAGGCATCTGAAGAGGGGATCGACTTCACTTTAGAACCACGTGCAATCAAAAAAGGAGTTTCGAATACCTCTCTAGGAACCATCAGTGGGCGCACTAATATAAAGAACCACCTTATTCAATATCGCTCAAATAGCCCAAGTTGGAAAAGAGGATGGGCCTCCGGCGATATCACCTTGACAACAGGATCAGGCACACGAAAGCACTACAACCCGTTGAAAATTTATAACCTAAATCAATTTCAGCTAGATTTTGAAGAGCTCTCTAGTGGGAATTACATCCAATATGACTATTCCTCGGACAACTATTGGAAGCGAATCGCCTCCAAAGACGCTTCCGGGCACACTCTACGTTGGTTGCAGTTTGATGAGACAAAAATGGGCTCTGAGCTGTATTACACAGCCAGCAATGGTCACTCAGTGGCGTACAAGTTCAACCAGAAAATCTATGACAAAACGGCTAAACTAGCACTTCAAATTGTGAAGCCATCTCATTCACCGGAGACGGAGTACTCGTATAGATACGATAGTAAGAGAGACCTACTTCAGATTAAAAGAGTGGCACACCCTGATGGTCGCTACCTAGGGGTCAGCTATCACAAAAATGGCAAAGTCTACGGGATTCTGGAACCCTCTGGACTAAATGGCACGCAAGTGCAGACGCACTGGTTTGGCTATGTTCAGAAAAGGAACAAATCGAGCACAAGTGTTTATCAAAGCAACGGAGGCCTGCGGAAGTTCTCTTTTGACGAGAGCCGTCGCCTTTCCACAGTTCGCCATTTCGACAGCAGTAAAAAATTAGTTCGCTCTCTTTTTTTTAAGTGGGCTATTGATTCAACCCCCGAGGAGGGAAACCTTGTCTGTAAGGGTGTGCAAGACGAGACAGGAAAGATCCTATCCTGTGTAAGTCTCGTTTATGACGAACGGGGAAATGTGATTAAGGAAACACTTCACGGAGACCTCAGCGGCAATGGTTCTGCGCGTATTGAACTAGGAAGTGATGGTCGTCCGCGCGGAGGCGGCCATGAGACGTTTGCTCATAGGGCGCGCTACACGAACGACGGTCGCAATCTTAAAATTTGGGAAGAGAGCGATGGTGGGGCTGTTACTCACTACAGTTATCGTGAAGACTGCGACCTCCTTTCTACTGAACTTACTGAGGTCAGGGGGAAGATCATACGCCGGAAATTCCATGCATACAGCGAAACAGGTTTATTACTTGCAAGCTTAGAAGACGACGGAGACCAACCGGATCGAGACTCTCTTAGTGGGGTTACAAGGCGTAAGATCACGCGGTTTAAACGTCAGGATGACCCGCGCAGTTTCGGCTATGGCGAGCCCCTAGAAATAGCCAGGCTCTTTCTAGATCAGAGCACTGCTAATGAGACATTACTTGCCCGTGAAACAATGACTTATGGTCCGGGAGACCTGCTCCTTTCAATCGACACTTTTGATGCTGATAACGAATGGCGCTTCCGTATCACCAGACAGTACGATGAGAAGGGCCGCCTGACTCTCGAGGAGAATCCTCTAGGTGAGACGACCGTTCACGAGTATGACAAAAATTTTAATCGCACCGCATCAAAGACCCTTGGACAAGGATATCAGACAACCTACGAATATGACCAAATGAATCGCTGTATTGGGCGACGCGAGGTGTATGATGATGACACAATGCTTGAAAATAAGTTTCAATATGACAGCATGGGTAACCTCGTCTCGGAAAGCGATCTATTTGGAGAGATTACCCAGCACCAGTACGATGGCCTAAATCGTAAATTGGCCACAAAAAGACCCGGTGTGAAACTCCATGGTCAAAAGGGGCTCACTTTTCCTTCCCATAGTTGGGTGTACGACGCTTGCGATAATATCATTGTGAAGGTTGATGAACGCGGGGTGCTTGTGGCCCGCTTCCGGCAGCAGGTTGAACTCGAACACCTTCTCGTCGCCGTGAAACACCTTGCCGACCTGCCAGACGACGCCCTTCTCGACCATGGCCTCCCCGGCGCCGAG
>JBFIDQ010000140.1:0-7754 GCA_041603795.1 Chlamydiales bacterium | reverse complement strand
CTCACAAGATCAGGTGAAGGAAGTTGAGAATTTGCTTAACAATAGACCCCGAAAGGTGCTAAAATTTCTGACACCTATAGAGGCTTTCGAAGCGTTAAGCCAACGGTCCGAAATTGTCGCACCTCATACTTGAATCGGCGCGAATTTTCCAAGAGCCTGATGTAGGGGTTGCATTCTTTTCTGCTGCCGTGGATGAGCGGAACAAACGCCTGGTCCCACAGCTGTTGAAGATAGCTGTTGGTGGGGAGAGAGCGCAAAAGCTTCAGAAATCCGTCTCAGTACTCTCTAGAGAGCATCTAATTCGCCATAAGGGTGTCGATCCAAGTCTTGGCCATGGGGTCGGCAACAAGCAAAAAGACCTTACAAAAGTGCCATTTCCAGGGCCTCTGAGTCAGCTGGTAGCAGTAGATGATGACCCGTTGTACTATGGGTCGGGGCAACGAAGAAATTTACTTGTTGTGCCAGAGATGTGTCCACGCCATTTCAGGTGGTTAGAGTGGGCAGAACAGTCCGATAGTGGTGGGGAAATTTACCATAGTGTCAATCGCATTTACTTCGTAGCTGGAATTCTTTTTCCTGCTTTGAGACAAGCACGAGCTTCTTCGCTTCCTCTTAGCTCGGTACTCTTTAAACAGCTTTTTAAACCTGTTGCTGATGGTCGCTACTCTCGAAACCAAGACCTCGAAGAGCAAGACAGGTGGTATAGACAAGGTTTGCGAGAACTTCAAACGGTCAACCCTTTGTTGCAATTCAGTACTACTCAGATTTATTTAAAGGCCATCAGTCCTCCTTCTTCAGCTTCGACAAAGGTCCGCGGACCCTCCAAAGGTCTGGCCTCTAAAACATTTCGTGCTGAGGAGATTCCCGTAACGGTTAGTCATCCTGTTTCGAATGGCAGGATTAAAGTTTTCAACGAAGCATCGACAGGATGTTCTGATGCGATCCTTAAGTATTTGCAGGACCCAGGGGTCTCGTCGCTTTTCAAGGAACAAGTGCTTGAATTGGCTGTATTCTCGAATTCCTTTAGTGCTGTCAAAGAGGTGCTAGATTACTTTAGTGAAAGGAATGGAATTCTCAGAGCGTTGAAGCATTATTCTAGGCCATTTGCTCCACAAGATTCTGAAGGCATTGCTTCTCTTTTACGCAGTTCTCTAAAAGGGCCACCAGCAGTTCCTTCTGGACGATTTCAAGAGATGGATAGAAAATCAAGATCATAGACTCTGCCCCTAGGAAAGGGCGGTGTTCTGTCAGAGCGATTTTACCAGTCAAAACTTGATAGCAGCTACCGAGTTTCACGTGGCGGTAGCCACGACAGAGGCAAGCCCCGTGCCACGAGCGATAGCGAGGCAGCTCGGGGTTTATCAAAACCATATTATGCGCCCCGGTAGGGGCGCGACCAATCATCCCGACAGCAATCTGAGAGCGATGACTTCAATAAGAGCAAGCACAGGGGCTCAGTGTTGTAGACGTGGCGCCCCTGCCGGGGCGCATAATTTATTTTTAACAAACCCCGAGCTGCCTCGCTACCGCTCGTTGCACGGGGCTTGCCTCTGTCGTGGCTACCGCCACGTGGAATTCGGCCTCTGCTATCAAGTTTTTACTAGTAAAATCGCCCTGGGGGCTGGGGACGTTAGGCCTATGTGGTTAAAAGCCACTAGATGCTATTATATTGGCACTGTGGAACCTATTTTTTTTCCTGATATTGGTGATGGTGAGGATAAAGTCTGCCCGTTTAAAAACCGGATGCGGAAAACATATCGCCATATGCGAAAATGGGCAAAACGGACCCAAACCAACTGTTTTCGTATCTATGATCGGGAGATAAAAGCCTTTCCTTTGGCGGTCGACTACTACGATCAGCGCTTCTGTGTGCATTACTTTACGAGGTCGCGAGGAGATGATCTTCCGCCAGAGGAGCTGGTGCAAACAGCCACGAAGGCTCTTTCGGAGCTCTTTGGTGCGAAAGAAGACGCTATCTATTGGCGATCACGAGTGCGTCGCGCGAAGCGAGAGCAGTACGAAAAGTTGGACGCTTCTAAGGAAAGTTTTACAGTTTTGGAATATGGCGTGAAATTTGAAATTAATCTCCTCGACTACCTCGATACCGGACTATTTCTTGATCACCGCGAAACGCGTCAGATTGTAGCTAAGGCGTGTAACAAGAAACGACTTCTCAATCTCTTTTCCTATACTGCCTCATTTAGTGTTCATGCGGCGATGCAAGGGGCGTCGTTCACAAAGAGCGTGGATATGTCCAATACCTACACGGATTGGGGTCGACGCAATTTTGAGCTGAATGGCCTCGATGCAACTTCTAATGAGGTGGTGCGGGCGGACTGCATGACGTTTCTGGGGAGAGAGATTGCTTCGATGAGACGCTATGACGTGATTGTGATCGACCCACCTACAATCTCGCGATCAAAGAAAATGAGTGGCATATTCGATGTCCAAGAGGACTACCTTTTTCTATTGACTAAGGCTCTTGAGCTCCTATTGCCTGGTGGGGTTATCTACTTCAGTACGAATTCTAGGAAGTTCGAATTCGATGGGAGCGGCCTGAAAGCAGGGAAGATCACGGAAATTTCCCAAAAAACTCTCCCGTGGGATTTCCATGATCCAAAAATACATCGTTGCTGGCGCATTGAAGGGACATCATGACCAAGCAATTCGTGGTGCTAGGTGCTGGTGCGGCTGGATTTTTCGGCGCAATTGCGTGTGCGGAGGCAAATCCAGATGCGAAAGTACTACTTCTCGAAAAGACACAAAAACCTCTGGCTAAGGTCCGTATCTCTGGCGGCGGGCGCTGCAACGTAACTCATCATTGTTTTGATCCGTTGGAACTCGTGAAGTCTTATCCGCGCGGGCACAAGGCCCTACGGGGCCCTTTCAGTCGCTTCCAACCTCGTGATACAGTGGAGTGGTTTGCGGAGCGGGGGGTGAAGTTGAAGGTGGAACCAGACGGCCGCATGTTTCCCACTACGAATCGCTCTGAAACAGTCATTCGCTGCCTCATGGATACAGCGGAACAGGCGGGTGTGGAGCTACGCGTAGGTGTTGGAATAAAAAAAATCGAGAGGGGATTCATTCTTCATGATGGCAAGGGGGGCGAAATTACTTGTGATGCGCTTCTCGTTGCAAGTGGAAGCAGTGGACCCGTCTATCGCCTTCTCGCAGGGTTGGGCCACACCATTGTTCCCCCGCTCCCTTCCCTGTTTACGTTCAACGTTCCTTCTTCTCCACTTCTTGCCCTATCAGGCATTTCATTGGAAGATGTTCGCGTAAAAATAGAGGGTACGTCTTTGGAGCAACGTGGACCCCTACTGCTTACCCACTGGGGATTTAGCGGTCCGGCGATTCTTAAGCTTTCTGCTTGGGGCGCACGAATCCTTCATGAAAAGGGGTACAAGGCTGATCTGCAAGTCGATTGGATTCCGGGCACCAAGGACCCTCAGGCACTTGCCTTGCTTCAGAAAATGAAAACGGAAGAGGGGAGTCGACAGATCGGATCTTGCAACCCCTTCCTACTTCCACGAAAGCTTTGGCATAGCCTCGCACCCGAAGGTCGCTGGCTCGATCTCTCGCTAAAGGCGATGCGCACTCTGGTCGACAAACTGAAACGAGACAGCTACCACATCGACGGAAAGACTACCTTCAAAGAGGAATTCGTGACGTGTGGAGGGGTGAGTCTTGACGAGGTGAACTTCAAAACAATGGAGAGCAAGCTTTGTCCAGGCCTCTTTTTTGCGGGGGAGGTGCTCGATATCGATGGGGTAACGGGCGGTTTTAATTTTCAGAATGCCTGGACTACCTCTTGGATCGCTGGCAACAGCATGTAATTTTTCCAAAAAACATTTCTTGCGCTACATTCCCATTCTTTGAAAAGAAGGGGCGCCACTATGATTTCAGGTAAAGAGTTGCTATGTGAGTTGTTATACCATGCGCAGTTAGCTGTTCCAAAGGATCCGACGTATGCGTCGCGTTACTGGAAAGTGGCTGCCGCCGCGTTTGCAATCGGAAGCAGTGGACACGCATACTGTCAGCGCACGCAAACCCCGTTTCCAGCAGTGAAAAGGGAGAAGATTGAGGTGGTACGCTCCGCTATAGGTTTCCTCGCCGGATCGCTCGTGATGAGTCTACCGACGATAAATCGTATCAGCGGCATGGCGTTGACTCGCCTAGGACTACTTCCCAACACCGTTTTTGCCGAGGTGCTTTGTGTTGCGACGGGCATAGCAATCGTGGCCATCGCACGGATGATCGATAGTTATACTGCGGCCAAGCGATTGCGTGCGAGTGCAGAGGAGCAGCAGCACGAGGCGCTGCGTCCGCAGCTGCAGTGGCGAGCGGACAACCTCCCTCGAGAGGATCTCGGATGGATTTCAGGCTATATCGCGGGTCAGGGTAGGACGATGCTCAGCGCTTACTTGGCTCGGATTCTCTATCTTCGACTCGTTTGAGCTCCCGCTTCTTCAGTCGACGCTGGGCAAGGATTCCTTGCCGAGGTGCCAACACAACGGCCGCGAGAAAGGCGGCTACGAGCAAGCAGACGGTAAGGCCTGCTGTCGACAAAGGCGCGCCATAAACGGTGAGGATGTGACGCGAAAGCGCAACGCCGACTAGGGAACAGCCGACACCAACTCCTATTGAAATGGCGAGCATCGACGATAAACGGTCCGTTAGCAGACGGGCCGTCAGAGGTGGCCCCGTGATGAACGCTAGGACCATTAGCACTCCAACTGCACGGAAGGCTCCTATTGCTGTTGCCGCCACCTGACTCATCAAAAGGTAGTTAAAAAATCCAGCGGAGAACCCCAAGCTTTTTGCCAAGCCGGCATCGAAGGTGGTGATGGCATACTCTTTAAAAAAAAGGGTAAGAAGAAGGAGGTTGAGAAACAAAACTGCGATCCCCAATTTAATATCGTCACGATGAAGTGCGTCGACATTGCCCATGACCACTTCAGCACCGATATGCGCATTCCGTGTAAATAGGGTGATTAGGATGACTCCCAAGGCGAACAGGCTAGTAAAGACCAGACCAATGCTGGCGTCTTCTTGAAGCCTCACGGTCTTCGTCAAAAACTCCGTTAGGAACGTGGTGACGATACCCATAATTAGTGAAGCAAGGAGCATAGCGGGAACATTAACAGATGAGTGCGTATGCGCCTGTGCGGTCAGTAGGTAGGCGATGACAATCCCAAGTAGAATCGTGTGAGAGAGAGCATTCGCTAGCATGGTCATGCGACGCAACACGAGCAGGCAGCCGACGAGAGCGGAGGAGGCAGCGATCATCACCAAAACAAGCATCTGTATTTCGTCGGAGGCAAGCTCGAGATTTTCTCCGGTCAGGAGACCCCAGATTCTTCCTAGCATCTGCCAGAAAAAGCCTAGAAGGTTTTGTCGGTAGTAGGGGTTGCTGTAGGCAAGCATTGGTTAAGACTCCTTAGGTGGAATCGGTTGTTCATGCGGATCACGAGTAGGATTCTTAAGGAGATCCGTGAGTTCTGCTTCCAACTCTGGCGTAATGATGTGCTCCATCTCCTCCGCATTCGGATGCACCCGCTCGGCTCCGACCCCAAGATAGTTGGCGAGGTAGACTTCCCATAGGCGGTGGAGGCGAACGACTTGAGCTGCGCGCCTGCGCCCGTCAGGCGTCAAACCAACCATTCCTTTGTCCTGCTGTAGCCACCCGTGAGCCGTCAAACGTTGAAGAACAAACCAAAGGGTTGGACGAGATGCCGTTTGTGTTCGCTGAATATCCGTATAAGGGACCATTTCCTCAGGGTTGAGACGCCAAATGGCCTTCAAGAGGTTCTCGTGTAGGCAGCGGAGGCGAAATTTGAGGATGCGATACCCTCGCAGGATGAGACCGCGCTTGGGGGCAAACAGTAGGGAAAAAAGGCATATGGTGGCGGCAACGAGCACGATCGTCGGCCCCGTCGGAAGAGCGAGCCATTCCTGCGGATGCGCCCGCTGCAGCGCTAAGGAGCCTTCTACCGCGGCGTAGTTTCCAAAAAATCCGCTCACTGCACCAATAGCGGCTGCAATCGCTAGCATGGTCGAAAGCTTGTGGGTGTACTGCCGGGCTGCCGCAGCGGGTGCAATGAGCATAGCTGACATTAGAACAACTCCGACACATCGGATCCCTATGACCACTGCTAAGACGATTAAGGTGAAAAAGAGCATCTCAATGGAGCGTGCTGAAATTCCTATGCTTCGCGCATAGTCGCGGTCAAAATTAAGCGCTTGAAGTTCTTTGTAGAGGCAAACGATAACGATCGTTAGGAGGATACAGAGACCTCCATATAGCCAAATATGTCCGTCGGTCATCGTGGCAGACTGTCCGTAAAGATACATCTGAATTTTGCGATAAAGTGAGGTGTGTGTGACCTGCACGCGGCTGGCAAAGGTGAGTCCAACACCGAAAAAGGAGGAGAGAACGAAGCAGAGTGCGGAGTCGCTACGGATCTTAAGATGCCGCTCCATTAGGTCGATGGCGTAAAGTCCACCTAGGGCGGCAATGAAGGCTCCGGTGAGGATGCAAACGGCAGCTAACGCTTCCTCATCAGGATTCGGAGAAATATAGGCGGCTACAACCACTCCAAAAATAACCCCCGGATAGGTCGCGTGAGAAAGAGTTTCTCCCAACAGGGACTGCTTACGGAGAAAGACGATAACACCTACAAGGGCGGCAGCAAGGCACATAAGCATGGAACCCACTGTGGGGGCCCGTAGGACGGGATCTACGAAGTAGAGAAGAGGTGAGCGCATCACGTTAAGACATTCCCGATGATTTGTGTTGCGAGAGCTTTGCTGCTTCGCCTAGGAGGATGTGACTCGTCCCATAGGTCTCTTCGCGGTTCGCTTGCGTGTAGGTCGAACTCATCTCGCCGGAGGCTACGAGTCGCATGTTGAGAAAAACCACCCAGTCGAAGTACTGCTCAACGGTGTTGAGGTCGTGATGCACAACTAGCACCGTTTTTCCAGCCTTCACTAGCTTCATCAGCAAATCGACAAGAACGCGTTCCGTTGTGTGGTCGATGCCGGCGAATGGCTCGTCCATGAAGTAGAGGTCCGCTTCCTGCACAAAGGCCCTCGCAAGAAAGGCTCTTTGCTGCTGTCCGCCGGAAAGTTGATCGATTTGTCGGTCGGCATAGCCCTCCATTCCAACGCGACGTAGCGCCTCGTCAGTTGCCTGATAGTCGGCAGCACGCGGGCGTCGAAATAAGCCGAGTCGACCAAATCTTCCCATTAGCACGAGCTCCCTTACGGTGATAGGAAAATCCCAGTCAACGGACTCCCTCTGCGGTACATATGCAACGCGTTGCCGAACTTTTTCTAGGGCCTGTCCAAAGAACTCAACACCTCCTGAAAGGGGTGTGAGGAGTCCCATAGCGGTTTTGATGAGCGTACTCTTCCCAGCCCCGTTGGGGCCAACAATTGCCGCCATGCGCCCTTCAGGTATCTCAAGCTCAACGTCCCATAGTACCGGGGTTTTGTCGTAATTGACTGTTAACTGGTGCGTTTTGAAGGCGCTCATGGTTTTTTCATTCCGTCTAGATAGTGCGCAATGGTCCGCGCATTGTGTTCCATCATCTTAGCATAACTATCACCGTCGGAACCAGGTTCACCCATCGCATCTGCATAGAGATGTACGCAAGCGATATCTAGGTTGAGACCGCGCTCTCGACCGGCATCGACAATTTTACGTATGCTATCTTGGCTTACATTGGACTCGGGAAATAGCACCGTAACCT
>JBFIDQ010000139.1:0-7801 GCA_041603795.1 Chlamydiales bacterium | reverse complement strand
CACACCTTGGCTCTACTCGATTTGATCCTTCATGGATGTTTAAGCAGCGACCTCACACACTACGAGGATGCGTGGAGCACCAACTGGGCACGGCTCGGGTTTTCCTTTGCAACGCATAACTATGACTACTTTGGCAGTTGGTACAACACTGAGACGGCCAGCTGTATGCTGATTTCCGCCGAGTATCACAATGAGCAGCAGCGGCTGGGCGCTCTGCGAGTGGAGAATGAAGGCGGATTCAATTCGGTGTTCTACCGAGGCGTCCCCAAGAAGTGGATTCAGAAATATTATGTGCCTCAATCTTTCAAAAAGGATCTCCAACGGATTTTTTCCGAAGAGGAGTCGCCACTACCGAAGACGTTTTCTCACCCCGATCTACAGAAGATCCCTCCCAAGATGGTGCCCGATCTCCAAAGAGAAATTAGGCGCGATAACTTCTTCGATCGCTTGGAGTTTGTAAAACCACAAACGGATCTAAAAAAGGCCATTGCAAGAGACGGATTCACCCTTTGCACGCAGGAAGAAGCGATCATGGAGAGCCTCAAGCGCCATGCGTCTAGAATGGTCGTAAGAGCAGACCTTCAAGAAAAGCTCGGAAGGCCCGCGCTGCTTCTTCCGCATCAGCGCTGGGGGAGTCTGGACGATAGCGAGTTCGCCGAGGAATTGCCTAAGATGATCCCTCTATTGTCGGAGGAGTTGCAGGAGGCGCTTAAAGCCATAAACAATCACGGCCGGCGCAAGGATGGGACACGTCACACCGTAGGCGACCATACAGTGGAGCTTGTGCAGGGTCGCTATGGTGGTTTCGGACTCCGTACAGCGATCGCCGTAGAGGGAATGAAAAAGGACGCAGTTCGGCGCGTGCTTCGCTTAGCCGCACTTTTCCACGATATGGGAAAGAGAGAGGGCCGTGGCAAAGATCATATCGGACGTTCGGTAGAGATATGCCGCAGGCATCTCTACCAAAATCCAGCATTCTTCGGCGTGACCACTGTCGAGCTAGAACTTGTTGTGGGGATCATCCGGGCTGGCGATTGCTTCGGCGAGTACCTTATGGACAAGATTTCCTTAGAGCAGGTGCTGATGGCGCTCCAAGAGTCGAAAGCGACGGAAGTTACCGACGATGAGTGGGCCCGCCTAAGTTTCGCCTTCTTTGCAGCCGACGCAAGCACTCTGCGGGCTGTCCAGCGCCACCAAAAACACTATGCGCCGCTCCTAGCAGAGATCAACACTCTCAGCGGCACCGACCTCACCTGGCTTGCAAATTTAGGGTCTGCCTGCCAACCTCCAAAGCCAATGTTGCTTAAGGTGTAACAAGCCACACACCTTGGAACGCAACTGGCCCGGCCGTTGCGGGAATACTTGGCAATATGACCAGTGCTGCCGTATCGTTTTGGCAAAGAAGAGGCCGTAGTTGGTCAGACCATTTACTCTGCTACCACGACCTAAAAAGAGAGTCGCTTGCTGCTTGGGGTGGTCAGGCGAGTGTCCACGTAATTAAAGCGATCCACAGCTTTGAGGAAGGTCGGATAAACCTCTTTTTCCAGAATTGCTAGGTTCATTCGCTCGATGAGGTAGCGCTTGTGCCCATGGAGAGGGGCATCTTCCAAGTTTGCTATGGGAAGGCGATAGCGTTGGTAGCTATGGTCAGACCACTTAGTCTGATAAAGGGTTGGATCGTGCAACTGTATTTCGATGTGACGGCGTAGCCTCTGTTTAATCGAGTCTCCGTCAAAATCTGCCACAGTGCGCTCAAGCACCTCTTCTGTGGCCTTTTTGGCAGCATCGAGAGCCTTTTTTGTTTTTCGCGCTTCGCCTGCGACTTCTTTGTTCTTTGGATTTATCTTTTTTAGACGATCACGTTCCGAAAATTCAGCCTCGGCTTCTAGCTGGGCTTCGTAGAGGGCTGTCCACTCTGCTTGCAGATCAGCAACCATCTCCAGCTCATTTTCTTCAAAGCAACCGATGGCTGGAAGCTCTTCTAGTGCGGCCTTCCAGTCGCTTATCGTAAAATCTAGCGTCGATGCCTCAAACTGTATCTCTTTGAGCTTACCGTTGGAATAGGTCCGAAGTTCGTTATCGAGTGTGTAGACGGTGATGAAACCAGGAGCTGAATATTTACGTCCATTGCTGACAAAGACTCCGATATCAACTCGATTGGAGCCGAGGTCGCTTCCCTCGGCAATTGGACGCCACGGGTGATACCCTATCTTGATTTCCGCAATGCCGCGTTCCTTTTCCTCGATGGATATTTTTTCGGGGTCGCCACGAAGGACCACCCACTTGTACGTAAGAGGTCTTCCCCCGATGTCATAGCTTTTTCGGGCGCTTACAATGAGACGCTTCACGTAGTCAGAACGCCGGTGTATCCGAGCGATGGTGCACGGAGTGTCGCATAGCACCTCGGATTCTACTGGAAAGAGCGAGCTTGAGATATCGTCCTCCTCCACAACTTCCAACTGCACCATTGGTGGAATGGTCTGCACGGTAATGGCGTGGGCGGCCTTTACCATTGCGACGGTATCCAGCTTCTCCTTAGTAAAAACAGACGGGTGGGCATCTCCCGAAAGGTAAGTCGTACCTTTTTGCGTGCTTCGAAATATCTGCTGTAGAGTGGGCATGAGGAGGCCTATGGATTTCAACCACGACTTCACTTCCGGTCGAAACGCAGCAAGAGTGTGGGCAAATGCGTCCAGGAAGGGACGGTCGGAGCCGGAGGAGCCCTGCGATAAAATAACGTAGGGAGAGTTGGTTGGAAAGAGATCCCCATAACCTGGAGTCGCATTGCGCCCTGGGTCATGATCACGATGCTCCGGATAAATATACAGATTTCCGGTCCGATACTGACTGTAGAGAAAATTCATCCCCTTAGGGTTGGTGTAGTAAACCTGCCGGACATTACTACCGCCTCTTTTGACTCCCGCCGCCGTTGAAGAATTACCAAGCGTGATGTGCGGTAGAATCTGCCACTGCGCCGCCCAGTCTAAGTTTCGTTCGCGATCCCGATCGCTATACTCAACCTCTTTGAATTGTGGGTACTGTTTTAGCTGTATCCTACTATGACCGCGATCGCGGTTGTCATAGTAATCGCTGTGGTTACCGGCAGCGGTACCTCCCGCATACCAGCGCCCTAGCAGTTCACACTCGTGCCTCTGGTGCAAGCATACTGGGCTTGCCGTTGCTAAGTGACTCAATCCAAGAAGTGCAAAAATAATAGGTCTCATGACACCACCCTACCTTCCGTGCGAATTTTGCCAAACAGTAAATAAGTTTACCACTTGTATCCCGTGCTATAAATTGATATTATTTAGACTCGTAAATATTTAACTAGGTACAAGCTATGGCCGCCCTCATTTGGAAAGAACCGCCGCCTCTGACACTTCCTCCTGGGGAAGTTCGACCAATCAAAAAACAGCGAACAAGTGTCATTCAGCCAAGACCTATATCTGCCCGCTACGTTCGCAAAGCCCTTCAAGTATCCAGCACCACTCCGAAGCTTCCTAAACACGGCCTCTCCCCCCTTAAGATCGCTGGAAAAACGAGTGATGAGAATTCCCATTCAAAAGGCCTCGTTGAACTAGGATCAGGCTCCATGCATACGGCCTTTGTGCTCCCAAGAAAGCCAAACACCGTCATTAAAATCTTAGGCAGTGGATTGCACCAAAAGGCCAAGATAAGGCTTCACTCTGCGACCCAAAAGGCCTACGACAGGGTTCAGGGCAATCAACTCATCCGAGTTGCCCTCCTGGAAACCGTGTCTAAAAAAGACCACTTTCACACGGCGGAGAGGATTCCAACAAAAATAGACCCAAAAAATTTAACCACGGATATCACAAAAAGAATCTCTGATATTTTTGTCAGAATGATTCTCAACCCAGAGATCTACATTGCAGACCTAACTCCAGACAATGTAATGCTTAGTGCAAAAAATGAACTGGTAATGGTCGATCCAGCACCCTTTGGACTTGGCATTAGCTCCGATCGAGACGATATCATCGATGACCTTGCCAGTTGCCTCCGAGCTTGGGGACCTAAGGTTTCTAAACTCGTAGACGAGCAAATGCCGGCAAGAAATAAATATCCTTTTTGGAATGAAATTTGGTTGCAGTCCATTTTCGGCCAGGAGAATGTATGAGCACGATCGCTATTCTCGACTTCGGATCTCAGTACACACACCTTATTGCGCGGCGCATTCGTGAACTCGGCGTCTTTTCCAAGGTTTACAGTAGTGACACGCCTCTGACCGAACTCAGTGATGCCGCAGGCATCATCCTTTCCGGCGGACCGCACTCCATCACCGATTGCAGACTGGCAATCGACCCAGCCCTTCTGGCCACAAGCAAACCTCTTTTAGGGATCTGCTACGGGATGCAGCTTCTGAATGATCACCACGGAGGCAGCGTGGAGCCCTTGGAGCAAGGGGAGTACGGTCCACAATCCGTTGATCTAGACGAACACCCCCTCTTTTCTGGTGTATCCGGATCACAACCTACGTGGATGAGCCATCGAGATTCCATTCAGTCACTTGGCAGCGACCTTGCCGTTATTGGCCAGAGCGAGAGCGGACTCATCTGCGCGGTCGCTGCAAAAAGTCGACCGCATTTCGGATTGCAGTTCCATCCCGAAGTCGATCACACGCCATGCGGACGTCAACTCCTCGCCAATTTTCTTGACCTTTGCCACTGTGAGCGAAACTACTCACTTTCCGACCACATTGAAACCGTCAAGAAACGGATTCGCGATCAGGTGGGTGACGGCGTGGTAATCAGCCTAGCCAGTGGGGGTGTTGACTCCACTGTTTCCACAGCCCTCTGCACCGAAGCTCTCGGGGCAGAGCGCGTGCATACCCTGACCATCGAGACCGGCCTTCTTCGCCTGAACGAACTCGAGCAAGTGTGTAAGATTCTGGAGAGGCAAGGTCTGACTCACCTACATATTGAGGATGCAGCGGATCGCTTTCTCGCGGTCCTTGCGGGCATAACCGAGCCGGAAGAGAAGCGTAAGCGCATCGGACAGCTCTTTGTGGAGGTCCTGCAGGACCAGCTCAATAAGCTCTCTCTCGACTCTACTGACACATTCATTTGTCAGGGCACTCTTTATACCGACCTCATTGAGTCGGGTAAGGGATGCGGAAAAGAAGCCGATGTGATCAAGAGTCACCATAACGTGGGGTGCGCTCTAATTGAAGAGAAGCGCCAGGCGGGTCTACTTGTCGAACCAAACGATGAACTCTTTAAGGACGAAGTGCGTCAAGTTGGCGTGCTGCTCGGCCTCCCCCACGACCTCCTTTATCGTCCGCCATTTCCAGGTCCGGGACTCGCCATTCGCATTATGGGGGAGGTAACGAGGGAGCGCTTGGACGTTCTTCGTCGCGCCGATGCGATCGCCACGGAAGAGCTCAAATCCAGCGGACACTACGAAGCGATTTGGCAGTCGCTTTGCGTCCTGCTGCCCATTGACACCGTTGGTGTCAAAGGTGACCAGCGCGCGATTGGTCAGGTCATCGCCCTTCGCTGCGTGACCAGTAACGACGGCATGACCGCCGATGCATACCCTCTACCGTACGAAACCCTTGGGAAGATCGCGTCACGCATCGCCAATGAGGTCGCCGAGATCTGCAGAGTCGTCTACGACGTTACGCCGAAGCCACCATCCACCATCGAGTGGGAGTAGTTTAAAAAAAATACTTTCCATCAATCCCTGATTCCCTATGGTGAGCCTTTGGAAGAAATCAGGTGAAACGCATGCCGGCTGTTCTAGAAAACAAACGTCAGATGGTGATCACTGCCTTTATTGAAGCAGAAAAGAAACGGGGTCGAGATCCGTATCGCAACCTGCAGAGCGTTGAGCTCCGTGAGCTCGGCATGCGAATTGATCGCTGCATAACGGATAACTCACATCCCCTCTGCAACAAGAAGCTGAAAATCCATAGCACGGTCACCAACCACCACATTGACCTCGCAAAGGAGTCCATTGCCAAACGCAATCGCTGGACTCTCCAGCAACACACAGGACAAAGCGGGCCCGCAAAACTTTTTAAGCATTGTCTTGAGTCGCATACGGAAGGTCAACACCACTACCCGTTTGTCAATCGCTGCCTACCAGGTGAATATTGCCAGGGTGTGCAGCTTCTTCCCGTCCCCAAAAAAGGGGAGGAATTATGGAACTTAATCACGTCCAAAACGGAGCGAATGACAGCCCTTCTCATGCTAAAAGCGCCAGAGCCATGGATGCTGCAGCTGATGGAGTTGGCTGAGAAGCAACATGCGGCCAAAGTGGAATTTGTCATCCCAACGCGCGACGCAATCGACGGACTAAAAAAGGTCGTCGCCGTTGGCGATCTACTTCCCGTTGTTGACCACAAATTTGGGTTCCTCTCAACGCGCCTTCTCATCTGGGCCGAGCTAGAATATCTCCGCCAGAAACTTGTGCTAAAGGGAAGTTTGTCGCTGACGCAATTTGTCACGCGCGCCGGCGAAGCCATCGCGCTGTTGAGTGAAGCTGAGCTGACCCCCATTAGGATCCGCCAAGCTCTCGGCCAGGGTGTTGTGGACCGCCCTGGCGATCTCTTTCATCTGAAGAGCATACGTCATCATTTAGCACACTCAACTTCTTGTCGCCTCAAAAGCAGCCCTGACCACAATCTTCACCCGCTGGTATACGATTTCATCATCCTTCTAGAAGATCTCTTTCGCTGGTATCCTGAATTCGATGATTTAACAAAAGATGGCCTGTTCCAGATTTTGTTTGATGCACTTCAAATCCAAAAGGAAGATCCAACCATCTCCAATGAAGCGCTTCTTTACGGCATTGCTTCCCACCTCAACACGAAGGTCAGTGCCACCAAAGGGATTGGGCAGGTCATAAAGGAATCCCGCTCCCGCTGGTTTTCTAAAAACCAGATATCCAACTTGCGTCCGCATGTAGAAAAATGGGTCGGACTCATCAGCCAGCGTGATTTCGACACCCTCCATCCGGAAATCAATCCAATGCAGGTTCTTCGTCATCTCGAGAACTCTCCTCTTGACACCCTCAGAACACTGCTTCAAGGGATTCTCAAAGCGCTCATCACGAAGGAGAGTACCTATCGGAAAATCTCAATCATTTTAAGAAAAGCAACGGATGATCTGCGTCCACTCCTCCAAGAGGACGAAGAGCTGAAACGTAAAGTGATTGAACGAACACGGCAAATTCTGGAACCCCTCCTCCTGCTGGATCCCGCCAATATTTTCGAAGGGGACGGACAGGAATTCTTGATCAAGCTCGTCAAAGGATATGGCAAGCAAAGCCAACATCTCGGCAGCTGGCTGAAGAATCACTCCCTCGACCTCCAAAAGCTTCCGCCCTCAACACAAAGGGTTGGATTGCTCGTGCAGCACCTCTTCAGAAAAATGGAAACCTTGCGCGCATCAGTTTCGCGAGGGGCAACGGACCCAAACCACGCGCAAACGTCTGCCATCCAACTCAATCTCGGACGAATCGATACCATACTGAGATGGGCACCGGACTCCCTCATTAGAATCACAACGGTTCTAGTGAACTCCCTAGCAGGACTCATCTACAATTTCCTGGTCAGCAGCGTAAAAGAAGAAAAAGTAGCTACCCTATTGAAGTACCTCGACAGGGATGCGGTCCGCGGCACCGCCCTACTCCTCGCGGACCTACTTGAGCACCACGAGCTACGCAACTACCGCTCTTTACTAAAGGAACTGCAAAATGGCCTGGATCCAAGCAAGCCACTGGACACCACAGCATTGGCGAAAGCGTTTTCACAAGCATCCGTCGCCCTCGTGAATGAACT
>JBFIDQ010000138.1:0-7891 GCA_041603795.1 Chlamydiales bacterium | reverse complement strand
GTCGCTAAGAACGCAGAGGAACGCAAAGAAGAATGTTTGAATGCCGAATCCAAACATTCTTCTTTGCGTTCCTCTGCGTTCTTAGCGACTTTGCGTTTAAAAAAAACTACGCAATACAAATCTCGGCCACCCCTCTAGAAGAGCCGATGAAAGAGATCCGATTCGCTGAGCTCGCGAGAGAACTCGGCGAGTGTGAGTGCGAGGCGGTGCACCTGCTGTAGCTGTGCCTCTTGCGATGCGAGGTATGCCGTGATGTCGTCGCCGAGTTCTTTCGAGCTGATGTGACCTTCGCTCTGACGTCGCTTTGAGATCTCTAGGAGCTCCTCTAGCGTTGCGAGGGTCTTGCGCTTGGCTGTGAGTTCCTCGCGGAGCCCAACTAGGTTGCTGAGGATCTGTTGCAGGCGTAGCTCTTGGTCCTGCTCGACCTGCTGTAACTCGGCTTCGGCCTGCCGATGCCTCTCCTGACTCCCCCGGTACCCGTGGTAATCCTTTCCGCCGGAGTAGAAGTTCCAGCTGAGACCCGCGGAATAGGTCGCCTCCCCGCCGGTGAGGGGGATGTCGGCACTGACAAAGAGGTTCGGAAGAAATCGAGCCTTTGCCTTGGTCATTTCGTGACGTTGCTGCTCGCGCGCGAGTCGGCTTGTGCGTAGACTCGGGGTGTCGGCTACGGCGAGGGCCGTACGCAGTTCCTTCTCTTGCCGCTCGATTAGCGTAAGGTGCTCTTCAAGCTCGAGGGAGCCGTCGACGTCTAGCTCTTCAGCAGACCCCGTAAGCAGCCCGAGGCGCCGTTTGGCGACGGGTAGCCTCCGTTGAAAGGCCCCCAGCTCGGCGCTTTGTTCACCGTAGTGAGTCTGTAGACGCAGAAGTTCACCGCGATGGACGAACCCTTCATCAAAACGGCGCTGGGTGTCCGCTAGGGCTTCTTCGATAAGGTCGACGATCTCTTGCCGGTGTGCCATCTCTTGCTGCAGACGCAGGACGTCTAGGTAGGCCGCGCGCACCTCATACACGCGCCTGTCCCGGGCACTCTGCTGGTCGAGATGATTCCTTTGTCCACGCAACCCGAGAATCTCGCGGTCGCTTTTGTAGATCCACGGATTGGGAATGTTCTCGGTGATCTGAATTCGAGAGGAGCGACTTCGATCGGCTCTAAGTATCGGTGAGCTGAGTCCCTCGTGGTAGGAGAGATCTGGAAAGAGCTCACCGCGGTGTGCCGACTTCTCGTGGTCCAAGGCGGCTGCTCCGTACTCCAATGCTGTCAGGCCTGGATTAGCTGCCATCGCCATCTGCTCGGCCTCCCTTAGACTCACCCCATCCACCTGCATCCCTACGCACAGAAGCAGTGCGCCTATGGCTGCCGCGGAAATCCGTCGGACAGGGAGGGAGAGGGCAATGGGGATGACCAGAAGAGTGAGGAAGGTCGATACTCCGAGTCCCCCGCAGACCGCGATGCCGAGCGGCTGCCGTCACCACCTCCAGTCGCTCCCGCACGGTAACCGGTTTGGTCTCCCGCAGGCGACGGTGGATGTTTTCCAACACCACAATGCAGCCGTCCACGACCATCCTCACGGACAGCGCCATGGCCCCCAGGGAGATGAGGTTGAGCTCGATACCGGTCGCGCTCATCACAATAAATCCGCCAATTAGCGAGAGGGGAATGGCGATGGCGATGATGGCCGTGAAGCGGATAGAGCCGAGGAAGAGGAAGATGATCAGGGTCGCGATAGACACGCCTGAGATGATGGCCTGGCCGATATTGACAATGGCTTCCTGGATAAAATCGGAGGGGTCGACGAGAATATCAATGTCGATATCCGGATCGATGGCCTGGCTCGCTTCGATGGTGAGACGGCGGATCTCGTTGCACGCCTCTGCGATGTTGCCACCCTCCTTGACGGTAGCGCCTATAAGGAGTCCGAGCTTGCCGTTGCTCTTGAACGCAAAAAACGGCATCTCGCTATCGATACGCACCTCTGCGACGTCCGCGAGACGCACGAGCTTTTCCCCGTGCTGCACAACTACGAGCTGGCGGAGGTCGTCAAGAGATCGCTGCTTACGCGGAATGCTGATGGGAAAGGTGGTGCCAGAAGCGGCCTCTAGGGCGGGGAGGGCGCGGTCCCTTTGACTCTCTTCAAGTGCACGTAGGGACCTCATCAGGAGCTACACCTAGCGCAAGAAGGGCGTCGGAGCGAAGTTCGACACGGATGAGTTCGTCGGTCTCCTTCGTGATGAAGGCATTTTCCACGCCAGGGACCCGCTCCATTTTAGCTTGAGGGTGTCGCGCAGGACCTCATAGAGCTCGCTGTTGGCGTACGTATTGGATGCAATGGAGATGTAAATCTGGGCGCCGCTGTTGCTCTGGTACCAGTAGAAGAAGTCACCCCACTCCTTGGGGAACTGTGACTGAAATCCGGAAAGAGCGGCCTTCACTTCGGCCTCGGCCTTATCCTTGTCCGTGTTCCATCCAAAGCTCGCATCCCAGCTCAAAAATCCGTGCTGATAGGACGCTCTGACGTCGTCCACACCATTCACAGCAAGCAGCTTGTTCTCGATGTCGTAGCCATACTGCTCCATGAAGTCTTCCGGTTCGATAGAACTCGTCATCAAGCTGATGCTGAGTGTAGGCTTGGTGGCGTCGGGGTAGAGCGCGATGGGAAGCGTGAGGAAGCGGATGAGTCCGGCGGCGATCACGAACAGGCAGATAATGATGACCGTGACGGGGTTGCTGTAGAGTTGCTTCAGCATGGTCTATTCCGGCTCCGCAAGTTGGACGTGCTCGCCCTCCTCGGGCTGACGCGAGGCGTTGCCCATCACTCTGCTCCCTTCATCGATTCCCTCCAGAATCTCGATCCTATCGCCAAATAGTTGGCCCACCTTGACCTCAACCCAGCGGGCGTTGTCTTTTTCGTCTAGAAGAATCACGGTCGTTTGATTGCGGTGCAGGTAGCTTAAAGGGACCCGAAAGCCTTGCCTCGGATTCTTCTTGGCGAGGATCCGTGCGAAGGTGCCCAGTCTGATGGAGGGGTGGGATTGGAGTGCGACGCGCACGGGAAAGGCGCGGCTTTCTGGGTCGGCACGCTGCGCGATGCGCAGGATCTCTCCGGTCGTTTCTTCCCCTCCAACCAGAACCCTTAGCTCCTCGCCGATATGGAGAAAGGGAAGGTCGCTTTGGGTCGCGTGGATGTCCACGATAAGCTGAGAGAGATCCGCAATCATGCCGATCTCCTCGTTGGCGTTCACGTGCTCCGTGGGATCACGGTCGATGCTGATGAGGGTCCCTGGGACGGGAGCCTTCACTACATGGACCTGATACTCCTGCCCCTGGCTGTCCGGACGTAGGGAGAGAATTTCTTGTCCTGTTCGCACGGATGCCCCGGGCTCTACGAAGTGCTGCTCCACGGTTCCTGACAAAGGCGCATAGAGATGGGTCTCTTGCTTGGCTCGAATCGTCCCGGCAAAGGTGATCGCGTCATAAAGCTCCTCCGCCTGAAACTGCGCCACCTCGGCCACGATCGGTTTCTTCTCGGGCGGACCCTCCTCAGCGGGCGTGCTTTGGCACGCGGTCAGCAGGAGGACGAGGATAGGGATGTAGCTTTTCATCGTGATTTCTCCGAGGAAGCTGGCTGCCAGTATAAATCTGAGATTCCGTTTTCCCACAGAGGTTTTCATCTTCCCATAGCCTACTAATAATTAGATCTTTGCCTGTTCCGCCAAGTCCTACAAAACAGAAGCAGGGCAATCGCACGAAGATATCTCTTTAGCAAAGAGATGTCTTCGTGCGATTGCCCTGAAAACCGGAGTACGCCACACCTAAATCAAAATCCCTTTTAATTTGTATGTGGGATAGTCTAGAATCGGATCAAAATCTAAGGTGTAGGTGAGGTGTTTATGGCTACTTTTATTCGGACTCTGTTCTTGTTTCTTGTTCCAGCATTACCGGTGTTTGCGGCTGCGCATGATCCATGGGTTGTGGATCACTCCAGTTCATCTGTTGGGTTCACGGTGAATCACATGATGATTTCTGAAATTCAAGGCCGTTTCGATGATTTCTATGCGTCTGTTGATACGGATCTGGAGGATTTGGAGAAAACGAAGTTGTCTATGAGCGTTAGCGTGGCGAGCATAGATACGGGACTTGACCAGCGCGATGACCACCTTCGCTCTGAGTCCTTTCTTGACGTAAAAAAACACCCTAAGATGAAGTTTGTGTCGGGAGAGATCATGCACATCACAGGGAAGCTCTACAACATGCAGGGTACACTTACCATTAAAGGAGTATCGAGGGAGGTTACCTTTCAATTGGTGCACGGCGGTTCTGTAAAGGACTTCTGGGGCAATCAGAGAATTGGATTTAAGGTGATTGGTAGCTTTAGTCGATTTGACTTCGGCCTTTCCTGGAACGAACTCTTGGAGGCCGGTGGACTTATCGTAGGTGAAGAGGTGAGCATTCTAGCGACCATTGAGGCCTTTCAGCAAGCGGGTGGGCGTGATCTGGCAGGACAAGAATAATGATGCTTTTGCAGAGTTCAAGGAGTGCGCAGCAACTTTTTTCCTTTGCCGCTCTTCTTATCGTCTTTTGGATCAACTCCAAAATTTATGAGCCTCTGCCTTTTTTTTTTATGGGATGTGGCGTCGTTACCTTCTCTTTTTTTCTTAGACGCGCCATTCATCAGTTTGTACAAGGACGGTAACGATGACACAGAAATTTGATGTAATTGTAATTGGTGGCGGACCAGGAGGCTATCCTGCAGCCATTAAGGCGGCGCAAAATGGGGCTAACGTGGCTCTCGTTGAAGCCGGTGATATGGGGGGTACGTGTCTAAATAGGGGGTGTATCCCGACAAAAACACTCATCGCGGGGGCGGATGTGTTGGGACAGGTCCGACAGGCAAATGACTTCGGTATCGAGACGGGCGAGGTCTCTTTCGACTTTAGCAAAATGGCCAAGCGAAAGGAGAAAATTGTTGGCAAAATTCGAAAGGGTCTTGATGGCCTACTGAAATCGAATAAGATCACCATTTTCCGTGGCTTCGCCAAACTGGAATCGCCGAGCGAAGTCAAGGTGATGGGTGAGGATAATGTTCGCTTGGAAGCGGAACAAATCATTATTGCTACTGGATCGGAACCTCTCGAAATCCCCGCTTTTCCTTTCGATGGGGAACGTGTGCATTCGTCAACAACATTGCTTAATCTCACGGAACTTCCTAAAAGCTTGGCAATTGTGGGCGCGGGCGTGATTGGATGCGAGTTTGCGAGCATGATGCACGCTTTTGGGGTGAAGGTGACTCTCCTGGAGGCGCTACCTCGAGTGCTTGCTACGGAGGCAGAGAAGGTCAGTGACGCTCTTGCTACGTCCTTTAAAAAGCGCGGCGTGGAGATTAGAACTTCGGTAAGTGTCGTGGCCATTGAGGAAAGTAAAGGCGGCGTGTTGGTGCAGCTTGCAGGTGATGAGAGTGTAAGCGCGGATATGGCATTGGTCTGTGTTGGACGTCGATTGAACTCTGAAGGTATCGGACTCGAAAAGGCGGGGGTGTTAGTAGGCGATAAGGGAGAAATCCTGGTGAATGATCGAATGGAAACAAATGTTCCTGGAATCTACGCCATCGGTGATGTCACTGGCAAATGGCTGCTTGCTCACGTTGCGACGCATCAGGGACTCGTCGCCGCTGATAATGCGTCCGGGCAAAGTGCTAAAATTCACTACGATGCGATTCCAAATGTGATCTATACGGATCCAGAGATTGCAACCGTAGGTCGAACACTCGATCAGGCGATCGCAGATGGGCTTCCGGCAACGCTAGGAGCTTTTCCGTTTCAGGCGTTAGGGAAGGCGCAGGCGAGTCACCATACAGAGGGATTTGCTCAGGTGGTCATTCATAAGGAGACGGGTGCGCTGCTTGGTGCACAAGTGGTCGGGTATGAGGCAGGGACCCTAATCGCGGAGATGACACTAGCCTTGAACAGTGAGCTTACTTTGGATTGTCTGACGGAGACGGTGCATGCTCACCCGACAATTGCAGAGGCGTGGCTTGAGGCTGCTCTGCATGCGGGTGATAAACCTCTTCATTTGCCTCCCAATCGAGCTCTTCGTTCCAAAAAGGCTGGTACAGATGCTTGAAACACAGGCGTTCGATGTTAAACCAAAGGCACCCAAACGGAGGCCTAAGCTTCCAAACAATCCAGAAAGTGATCCGGAAGGGCGCGCTGTTGGACTGGGGCGTTTCCCCTCATGGCTTCACCGCAAACTCCCCAAAGGGAACGCTCTTTGGAAGACGGATGAGGTCCTAAAAGGAAAACGACTCAACACGGTGTGTGAGGAAGCAAGCTGTCCCAACCTCATGGAATGCTGGACCAAAAAAACAGCAACCTTTTTAGCTCTTGGATTCGAATGTACTCGCGCCTGCGGCTTCTGTGACATTGCGACTTCAAAGACTCCTCCTGCAGCGGACCCAAATGAACCCGAACGCATTGCTGAGTCGGCTAAGGCTCTGGGACTAAAGCATGTTGTTGTGACAATGGTGGCGCGGGACGACATGCCAGATGGCGGCGCGGCGCATATAGCTGAGATCATTAGACAGGTTCGAATTCAATCACCCGAATCAACAATTGAGGTCCTGACCTCCGACTTCGCAGGAAACCACGACGCCTGGCGCGAGGTCATTGCCGCCAAGCCGGATATCTTTAACTACAACATCGAGACCGTGCGGGAGCTGACACCTCGGGTGCGTCACAAGGCCACCTATGAGCGCACTCTCGAATTGCTTCGCTTCATCAAGGTTATCGATCCTAATATGTTGACAAAGTCCGGACTCATGCTCGGCCTCGGAGAGAGCGAAGCGCAGGTGCACCAGGCATTGGCGGATTTGCTGGCTGCTGGAGTGGACATTGTGACCATCGGCCAATACCTGCAGCCCAATCCACGCAAACTGCTAGTGAAGGCATTCATCACCCCAGAACAATTCAAGCAATACGAAGAATATGGATTGGATCTCGGAATTTCACATGTCTATAGCGGGCCTTTTGTTCGCTCCAGCTACAACGCAGATCGAGTCCTGGAAAAAGTAAGGCAGCCCCAAACCTACAGTATAAACTGAGGGTATGCTAATGTGGCAATTAGTTAGCTAGGAGATTACCCCATGTTCGCAAAGCAATTGCGTAGTTGGAACCGATTTTTTATTTTTGCGGTCCTTCTCATTCCTCTACTTTCGAGTTGTACGCAGTCCCGTAAGATCGTCAATGATTTGGATGAGCGCGAGGCGAATGAGGTCGTAGTATTTTTGGCGCGACGCGGTATTGATTCGAACAAAGAAGTCATTGCTGCTGCTGGAGGTGGCGGTCAGAGCGTGCCGCTGTACAGTGTTTCGGTTCACCCTGACGTTTCGACGGAAGCAATGGCTCTCTTGAATGCTAATGGGTTGCCTCGTAGGCGCACTTCAACGCTACTTACGCTTTTTTCGCAGGGTGGACTCGTTCCATCGGAAATGGAGCAAAAGGTCAAATACCAAGAGGGGTTGGCTGAGCAAATTGCGAGCACCATTCGGCGTATTGATGGAGTCATCGATGCTGTTGTCCAGCTTTCCTTTCCGGTGGAGTCCCTTTTGCCTAGTGCGGACGCGGTAAAAAAGGAAAAAACGGCTTCTGTCTATGTCAAGCACCAGGGTGTACTTGATGATCCCAATAGCCAGCTGGTTACAAAGATTCGTCGGCTGGTCTCCAGTAGTATTGAAGGGTTGCTATTTGAAAATGTAACCGTTATTTCCGACCGCGCTCGCTTCGTGTCGGACTCCTCAGCTTCTGGACTCGATGACGATTTTGATGATGAGCTCGAATTTGTGAAGGTGTGGGGAGTTGTCATCGGCAAGACTTCAGTAACCCGCTTTCAAACACTCTT
>JBFIDQ010000137.1:0-7974 GCA_041603795.1 Chlamydiales bacterium | reverse complement strand
CGTTCCTCTGCGCTCTCCCCGCCTCTGCGTTAAAATTGTTTTATCTCTTTGATAATTAATGATATACATTAGAAATCCGTTGAGTCCGGAGTTAAGTCTTGGTTTAATATTAAAGTATTGATTATATAGTCGCTTTTTACCCAGGAGGGCTCTATGGTTCCGGTCGCTGCACTCGCAACAGCAGGTTTTCTCACGGCAACAACATGGGAGCAGGCGGTGCGCTGCCATCTAAAGGGGGCAACCAATGAGTCGGGAAAAAAGGTTTTAGGAGCCGTTGCCGTTACGTCTGCAGTCGCACTTGTGGTCTTGGCAGACGGATATGGTGCATGGAGCCAAATTCCTCTCTTACCGAAATTCTTATTTTCAGGCTCCGTGGTGGTGATTCACGGGCTTGGCTGGTTCGATACGCTCCTGCACGAACTGATGCACGCGGCAGCAGCTCGGGTCTTGTACAAGGATGCTGAACCTAAAATCGAGGTCAAACCATTTTTTGGTGGGTTCACTCGCTTCAATAACTCGCAAATGACGCCGTTAGGGCAACGTGTCGGGAAGCAGGGCTCCAAAGCGATTGTGGCGGCAGCCGGGGTTGTTGGTCAGGTTGCTCTCGCTGTATTCGAGGCAATTCTCATTAGAGGCACGTGGCGCTCGCATCCGCTCGCCAGCTTTTTACTTGCTGGTCACTCACTGATGCAAATCGTTGGAGTGACTACCTACGGTTTGACCAAGGTGGAAGCTTTTGGACTAAATGCTCAATCTCACGACTTCTGCGCTTTCCAAAGTGCCACGGGGGTGCCGCCAAAGGTCTCGGTCGTAGCCCTTGTCGCTTTGCCACTACTTGGCTTAGTAGGAGTCGCACTGTCGATTGCTAAACAGATCTAACTCAGTTGTATGGACGGCCACTGCTCGAGAAGGCGGGCACGCATGGACTCTGTGACAAATGGACAGCCGTCAAGTACGAGTTTGCGCAGGCGGGGTAGGCCCAAAAGACTCTCGATCCCTTTATCGGTGACCTGGCGGCACTCTGTAAGGTCGAGGGTGTGCAGTGAATCAATCTTTCCAAGGGCAATCAGCGTCTCATCGGTTATCTCACCACAGTGAGCTAAATTGAGAGCATCCAAGTCAGACGCTCTCTCCATTGACTCGTCCGTTATCAGAGTGCAGTACCGTAGGGAGAGGTTTCGCAGGGTCTCTATGGTGAATAAGGCGGCAAGACCTTTGTCACTTAGATGCGGACAGTGATCGGCCTTGAGCCTGCGTAGCATTGGTGATGCGGCAAGAGCCACAAAAGTGGCATCGGTCAGCTGCTCACAGCGCGAGACTTTGAGCTCTTCAAGGTTGGGCAGCAGAGCAAGGCTGGCAGCTCCTTCATCGGTAACTTTGTGGCAGTGTGAGAGATCGAGGTGATGGATCTGGGGCGCTTTCTGCAGGGAGGTGATTCCAATGTCACCAAGAGCAATGCAGCCGCTAAGGTCTAAATGGCGAAGGGAGGGCAATTTTGTGAGCTGACCAATAGCTGGGTCAGTAAGACCTGTGCAGCTGTGTAAGTTAACTGTGGCGAGGCGGGAAAGTCCGCTGACTTCGATGTCGTGCAGCTGGGGACACCGCCTCATAATCAACTCTTCTAGCGGGGAGGGCGCCAGCGCTTTGAATGTGCCTCCGGTGAGATGGCGGCAGAAGCTTAGATTCAAACTGGTAAGAAGGGGGAGCTGAGCGAGAGCAGCCACCCCTTCGTCACTGATTTCTTCAAGCCACGATAGGTTGAGCCGCTTGAGTAGATTCATTCGAGAAAGCTTGGCAAGGCCGGCATCGGTAACAAGGGGGGCGTCCGCGACTTGCAACTCTTCCAACTGAGAAAGGCGGGAAATACTCCCCAAGGTGCGATCGGTTAGGCGAAAAATGCTTGAAATATCGAGGCGGCGCAACTCCTGGAGCTGAGATAGGGAATGCAGTCCGTCGTCACCCAAACCTTTACAGCCGCGCAGACTGAGCTCATTGAGCTGATGGAGTCGGCCAATAGCATGGACGGCTCGGTCGCGAAGCCCTCGACTCTGAGAGAGGTTGAGCTGCTGAAGGTGGGGGTGGCGGTCGACAAGGTGCTCGACACCAATGTCGCTGATAGCACTCCCAGAAATGGTGAGGCGCTTCAATGGCAGCAGAGGCTGATTTCCGATCTGCTGGTCATCGAGGGGATTGCTTCCAATAAGGCAGTCGACCAAAGAAAGCGTATCCAACCTCCTAGGTAGTCGCTCCAACAGGTTGGGACTCAATTTGCACCCGTGTAGATGCAAGCTCGTGATCTTTTCAAAGTTTTCAAGTAGCTCGCCGTCAACAGTCATTTGCGAAAACGTGACTTCGCTCAATCCATTTGGAATGCCGTGGATGAGAACGGGGCGATCGGGAGCAGTTGCTTGGAGGGCTGCAAAAAGAGCATTGGCAAATTCGGGAGAAAAACTCTCGCGTGGTGGATCTCCTCGCAAGGAGTCGTCAACTGCAGCCGCGAGGCTTCTCTCAAAAAGTGACTCGTCCATTACCGCTCCTTCTTTTTTTGCAAAAGTAACAGGCTTGGGGATTTTTCGCGGTTAACCCAGCGATGATGGCAAATGTTCCACTCCTTTGGATCGAGGTCGGATGCCCAAGAGAGGATCGTACGTTCCTCAATTTCACCTTGGGGGTGCCCAGGGTAGCAAGTGACTGAGATCGCGCCACCGGGAGAAACCTTTTCTGCCGCCTGCCACAAACTCGCGAGGGTGGTCGCTTCTTGGGTAGTGAGCTTCTTGTCACCGCCAGGCAAATAGCCCAAATTATATACGATGAGCTGAAACGGACCCTCGGGGAGGGTAGAGTGGCACCCAGCTCGTAACACGACGTGTTCCATTTGTAGGGGAGATAGCTGCGACTGAAGCAAATGGAGAGTTTGGTCGAGAGCTTCCGTCTGGACATCCAATCCCCATACGGCACCAGAGTCCCCAGTAAGCACGAGCTGGCACAGTTTGAGGGTGTCATGACCATTGCCAGCGGTCGCATCCACAACGTGGTCCCCGCTCTGTACGAGTCGCTCCCACCAGTAGTGGGCTAGATCAAGGTGAGAATGAAAGAGGGGAAAGGTGTTACGCATGAACTACAGAATAAAAGACAATCGCTTGAAAAACAAGCGACCCTTCACGTATCGTGGCGAATAACAACTAAATTGGAGATGACTGAGATGACCGAAACGGATGTACTCATTATTGGGAGCGGAATGGCAGGCTGCTCAACTGCACTGGAGCTTGTCAAAAAAGGGATCGAGGTGACGATTCTTTCTGCAAGCGATGAGGCGCGCGGTTCGGGTTCCTTTTTGGCGGGTAGCGGTATTGCCTACCAGGGAGAAAATGACTCTCCAGAATTGTTCGCAGAAGATGTTTTGCGGATGGGACAGGGACTCAGTCTCCCTAGAGCTGTGGAACAATTGGTTGAAATGGGACCGGAATGTATTGATGAAATTCTCATCAAGGAATTGCAGATAAATTTTGAACACACGCCTGAGGGTGACCTCACTTTTGCAGAAGGTGATAGCCACTCGCGAGCGCGTACTATTTATTTCCAGGACCACACGGGAAAAGCCATTATGGACGCGCTCCTGCGGCGTCTATCGGAATTTCCTAATGTGACGTTTCTAACGGGACACTCCGCAGTCGACTTGATTACCCTCTCCCATCACTCGAAGCGGGCAATTGATACGTACAAAAAACCGACCTGTGTGGGGGCGTACGTGCTCAATCACGCAGAAGGCAAAGTTGACAAAATTTTTGCTAAGGAAACGATTCTAGCCACGGGTGGAGCAGGAGAGGTTTTTCTTCATACTACGAATCCGCGGGAAGCGCGCGGTGATGGACTCGCAATGGCGTACCGAGCTGGTGTACGGGTGATGAACCTCGAATACATGCAGTTTCATCCGCTATCACTCTACCTCCCTAATCAGCGGCGTATGCTCCTCACAGATACGTTGCGAGGCGAGGGGGCGGAACTCCTTTCTCAGTCGGGTGAACCATTTATGGAGAACTATCACGAGGCGGGGAGTCTCGCACCGAGAGAGGTGGTCGCACGGGCCATCTACGTGGAAATGTTGAAATCGGGAGCAGATCATGTCTGGCTAGATATTACGGGACGCGACGCCGAACTCGTGAAAAATCGCTTTCCTAATGTCTATGACTACTGTCTCACTAAGGGATTCGATATGACCAAGGAGCCGCTACCTATCGTGCCGGCAGCGCACTATCAGTGTGGCGGGGTCTGGGTTGATCGGGTGGGACGCACCACAATGGAGCGTCTCCGCGCCGTAGGTGAGGTCTCCTGCACCGGCGTACACGGAGCAGCAAGGCTGGTCTCGGCTTCACTACTGGAAAGTTTGGTCTGGGGAGTCTCATGCGGTAGAGATATTGCGAAGCAAATTAATAAATTTGCTTACTATTTTCCGGCAGTGGAGGAGTGGCAGATGTGCGAGGATGAGGTTGACCCTTCGCTCGTTCATCAGGATTGGCTTACGATTAAGCAGACGATGTGGAATTACGTCGGATTGGTTAGAGACGATCGCCGCCTGCGCCGAGCACAAAGAATGCTGAGGGAGCTGCGGTGGGAAGTGGAGTCGTTTTATGGTTCAGCGCGGCTCTCGCCTGAGCTCATAGGGCTTCGCAACGGGGCGCTCGTGGCACATCTGGTAACTGAGGCGGCGATACGTAACAAGGGCTCCGCAGGGTGCCATTACCGGCAGCCCAATGTGACCGAGGTGACAGTTCGTGAGCGCGAGATGGCATTGACGTAGGTAACTCACAAATTGCTTAGATAAAAAACCTGGCTGTGCTAGACTCGTTCCTTTCTACGGGGTGTTAGCTCAGTTGGTTAGAGCGCCACGTTGACATCGTGGAGGTCAGCTGTTCGAATCAGCTACATCCCATGCATAGACTCCGTAGAGGTAATGAACCTGTTGGAAACATTGAAGCAAAAAGACATCACTCCCTATCAGCGGCGTCGTACTGCCGCTGAGCTATTAGCTATTACGTTTTTGCAGATTTTTCCAGATGCGCAGCTTATGGATATCGAAGTCACAGATATCGATTTTGCGGTCCTTTTTCGAGTGATGCAAAAGGTTGAGGAAACTCTCCTGCCTACCATCGAAAGAAAGACTCTTGACCTCATTAAAGCTAATGAAGAGCTCGATTATATGGAAATGACCCCGGGAAATGCGGGGGATTACCTCGAATCCTTGGGGCAGGAGTTGATAGCGGAGCGTACGCGCTCTTGTCGGGACTCCCTTTGCCACCTGCTACGAATCGGCGATCAGGCCATTCCAGCTCCGTTCCAAGCAATTCGGTCGGCTGGAGAGGTCGGAGCATTCAAACTGGTTGGAGTGGATGCAAGTGATGGGCACATCGCGATCGTGGGGATGGCTGAGGTCAATCAGAAGGAACTCAGGCGGGCGGTCAAGCGAATTCAGACCGGCGAAAAACGAAACCATCAAAATCGAGCAATTGAGTCGTTTTTAGCGGGACAAATCACAACCCCGGCTGGCGAGGTTTGGTTTCTTTCGTCGCGCGGTCTTCATTCATTAAGTCAAATTAGGCTCTGGTGGCGAATTCTTCAGGAAAATCGCGGCTTTCTCGAAACCTCGATTTCTGGGGTTCATGATGACGCCGTTGACGATCTAGCACTGCTTACTGTCAAAGGCACGGCGTGGACGGCTTGGGAGTCTGAGGTGCTTTCGGTGGGGAATACCACGGGGTTACTCGACTTTGGTCGCGAGGAGGGTGATATTAGTGTCAGCCGCTTTAAAATTGACAAGTTGCAAAAAAAGATTGAGGAGTCGCTTTCCGTCTTTAAGACGGTCTGTGATCACTTCGGTTTTCAGGCAAAAGCCGTCTATCAGCCTGTAACGCTTACCGTGGAAAATCGGCAGGTGAGCTGGAAGCCCCCAGCAAAAGCTCTCCTATCCGCGGCTAAGAAGTGCGGATGGGTCGTGGAGGAGCAATCTAGCGAAGAGGGGGTCATCGGACCGCTTCTTTCGATTAAGATTAGCGACGCTATGGGTGTTGGATGGGAAATGATGGAGCTAGAGGTTCGTCAGGGGAGCGACAAAGATGAATGGGTCGTTGCAGAGACTCTTATTATGTCGGCAACCCGGCTTCTTGGCCTCTTGCTCGAAAGAGAAAGCCCCAACCTTCCGCTGTTTTTTGACCCGAGTCCGATCCAAATTGTGGTCCACTCGGAAGAGGAAAAAGCGCTAGCGATGAGGCTAAGGCATATGTTTTTGGGAATCGGACCTGATGCAGCAGTCGTTTCCGGAGGGGGGCGCTCTGATGCTGAAAATAAGCAAATCCCGTATACCATTATCCTAAGCGACCAAACGCTTGCGGATGGCAGTTTTTCTTTGCAACGGTTTGGAAGTGAAAGTGTTGAAGTAAAAGAAGTTGAGGACCTTATTAAAGAGGTCCGGGCCGAGTGGCTGAGTAGTGTACCAATTATAGGACAGGAATAAACATTTGAAGGTCAACAGAGACATACGCGCGCCTCAGGTTCGCGTCATCGACGAAGAAGGAAATCAGGTTGGAGTCATCTCTCGAGACGAGGCGATGCGCATGGCGCAGGCGGCAAATCTCGATTTGGTAGAGGTTTCGCCATTGGCGAGCCCTCCAGTCTGTAAAATTATTGATTATGGCAAGTTTCGCTATGAGCAGACGAAAAAGGAGCGCGGCAACAAAAAGCAAGCGGTCGCTGGAAAGCTGAAAGAAGTGAAGGTCAAACCAAATATTGACGATCACGATTTCAACTTTAAAATGCGGAGAGCTCGCGACTTTGTTCAAAAGGGATGTAAGGTAAAAATTACTTGCATGTTTAGGGGCCGTGAAATGGCTCATAAAGAGGTTGGACAGCGGGTGGTTGAGCGAATGATCGAAGATCTCGCTGATATCGCAACGCCAGAAGCGCCTCTTAAAATGTTTGGACGGAATATGACAACCGTTCTCGCTCCTGGAGTGCGCAAGAAAAAGATCGCTCCAGTGCCAAAGCCTAAAGCAACGGAATCAGTCGTTGATTCTTAAGAGCACCTTTGGTAGAATAAGCTCCTGTATGAAAGGAGATAGTTTCCGTGCCTAAAATGAAAACCCATAAGGCCGTAGCGGCCCGTTTCTCTGTCACTGGTACCGGTAAGCTTAAGCGAAACCGTCCAGGACATCGCCATATTTTGACGAAAAAAACGTCAAAGCGTAAGCGTAACATGCGTTCGCCAGCGTTTGTCGATGAAGGTTTCCTTAAAACCTACAAGCGCATGATGTGCGTCTAAGAGAAACGCAAAGAGTTAATGGAGTAGATAAAAAATGACTAGAGCAACCAGTGCTGTAGCCTCTCGCAAGAGAAAAAAACGCCTGTTTAAGAAAGCTAAGGGATTCTGGGGAAACCGCAAGAATCACTTGAAGATGACAAGTGCCGCTGTGATGCGCGCGATGGCCTTTAATTACCGCCACCGCAAGCACAACAAACGTAACTTCCGTCGTCTTTGGATCACCCGTATTGGCGTCGCTGCCAAGATGCAGGGGATCTCATATAGCCGCTTTATCAATGGCCTGGCGAAAGCCAAGTGCCTACTTGATAGAAAGGTGCTTTCTGAAATGGCGATCCACGACCCAGTTGGCTTTAATGCCGTCTGTGATCTGGCAAAAGGAGCCCTAGCTTAAGAGCTGGCTACCGATGTTTTAAATTTAGCCTGGGTCCGCAAGGATCCAGGCTTTTTTTTTGATGACGCAACCTGTTTAAGTTTTGCAATAAAAGTTCTCTCCAAATTCTAGGGGCGAAGTCCCGGCAGATGTTAGGTGTGCCCGGCATGGCAACGAACTAGAGGGTGAAAGTCCCTTACTGGCCCGAAGGGGGGAACAGTTAGCTGAAGGCAAGGGTGTCCATCGCGAGGTGGAATCTGAAGGAAGCTGGAGGCAAAACGCTGCCCTGATG
>JBFIDQ010000136.1:0-7998 GCA_041603795.1 Chlamydiales bacterium | reverse complement strand
GGTTTCCTCACGGGACGCAATCGACTACTTTGCTTTTCCAAGCAGGGCTTTCCCTGACGAGGTGCATTTCTATGGCCCGTTTGCGGTTGAACAAGCCAAAAGGAATCGGCTTAAGCCGGGGAACCTATCAGGGGTAGGAGCCTTTGAGTTCATTACGGCCCTTCCTAAAAGTCCGCCCGGCGATAAAAGCGATGATGTCTTGTTACCGGAATTTCATGAATTAGTTGAAAAAGAGCGGGAGCCAGTAGAGAAGGTTTCCGCTGAGGAAAAGCCATCTCTGCCACCTTCCCCAGCCTCGCTTGCTAAAGCCGAAGCATTGGCGCTTCGTCGTGGCGCGTTGGATAAGTGCCTTGGCGAGCACTGCAAAAACCCAGTGGCAAGAGAGCCACTACTTTTCCTGTATGAGTCGCTAGCAGGATTGCCGAACTGCGAGTTCGAAAAGTATACGACTAGGCGCAGAGACAAGTACTTTGCGATTCGTTTTTCATGCCGGGCAATTGGTGTTTTTCTTCGCCATATTTATCCGAATATGAGCCTCAGCAAACTTTATGAGCGTGACTATATGAAGGCATTTGGGTATCAGACCAGCCCGCTGTCGTTGGGAACCTTCCGAAAGTGGATGAATCAGGAAGGTATTTACGACCGGAAACCCTCAGTCAAGGCAATCTGACCAAGCTCAGAATGGCCGAACTCAGGCACGCTCCTAACTCTACAAGCTTCTTCCCTGTTAACTTAGGCGCGCTCCTCTGCCGAACCTCCTAGGGGGCGCTCCTTTCTCAAGCTTCCTCCTAGTTAGTTGAGGCACGCTTCTTCAAATCGATATTTAAAAATAGAAGCTTGTGCTCCAATGGGTTACGTCACCGACCGATACGGTTTCGGTCGATAGGTGACGTTAACAAAATTAAGGAGTTCAAATTATGAAATCTGCAGAAGAAGGAAGGGATGGCAGCACAGCGCTGAGGCGTTTGATTCCTCTCACGAAGTGGTCATATTACCATGACTATCCCTCTATTTCCGGCCTGAGGCATCTGGTATTCACGATGCCGGTCGGATTCGAAAAGGTGGTGCGTCGCGTGAATCGCAGGGTGTTGTTGGATGAAGCAGCTTGGTTCGCATGGGTCGAAGAGCAGAACCAGGGAGGTGTGAAATGAGTGATAGCCTTCCAATCAAGATAACTGCGCCTCGGCAGCGGAGGGCGCTTAAGGCGCTCTTGCGCCAGTCCGAGGGGATAAGCTGTAAAGACCTGGGGCCTCTGATAGGGGCCCTTAATCCACGGCAGAGCATTATGCAACTTTGGCGCCTCGGATTTAAGGATGCGATTGTTACGGAGAGTTTTATCGTGTTAGACCAGGACGGCAAGTCATGCCGCCCCGGTCGCTATCGAATCCTGCCTGAACACCGCGAGTGGGTGCAGCGTGTTCTTAATGAAAACGTCAAGGGCTCGGGTACCACCGAACTGATGACTGATGATTTTGATGTCGATCTTGATGATAGCACAAGGGGTCTGCCATGCCAATGATAGACCTTTCTGAATGGCAACCTCCCTCTTGTCTGGACGAGAGAGAGGTGCAGGCGTGGCCCCGAGGAGTTTTCCCCGGGCCTTTTGAGAGATTTTCATCCGAACTTGCACGTTCAACGGAGACCCCTCTGGAGCTCGCCACGCTCATGATGCTTGCGACAGTCGCCACTGTTGCTCACGGGCACTTCGTTGTGAGGGCGAAGGAGGACTACTCAGAGCCGGTCAACCTGTGGACGTGCGTCGCCATGCCGCCAGGCTCTCGCAAAAGCGCTGTCCAGGGGGCATGTACAGCTCCGCTAGCAGCGTGGGAACGTGAACAGAGAGACTTTATCGTTCCCAAGCGGCAACTGTGCGAATCGATGAACCAGTCCATCGAGGCTCGTTTGAAAGCTCTGCGAAACAAAGCTGCGAACGCTGATGAAGAGACCTTTGGCACGTTAACTCGGGAGATTGCCAAAATCGAAGAGGAGATTGAGGCGGTGCCTTCGATACCGCAATTGTGGACCTCGGACATTACGCCGGAGAATCTCAGCGTTGTCATGCTTGAACAGGAAGAACGCATGTCTATCCTAAGCGATGAAGGGGGTATCTTGGATATCCTGGCGGGTCGCTATAGTGGGGGCGTGCCCAATTTAGACCTTGTTTTGAAGGCGCACTCTGGCACAGGGTGCCGGGTTAACCGAGGAAGTCGGCCGCCAGTTTTCCTCGAACGACCCTGCCTCACAATGGGATTGACGCCACAGCCAGGTGTTTTGGAAGGGATGGCGCGGAACAAGGCGTTTCGAGGGAGGGGCCTTATCGCGAGGTTCTTGTACGCTCTGCCAGCATCGAACTTAGGCTATCGTACCTTGGATGAGCCCTCTATGGATATGGGTGTCAGCACTTCCTATCAGGAGGCTATCTTGTCTATTATCGAATTGTCAGAACGTTTACATCCAGCCGGGACCGACGCACAGATACTGGGGGTGTCTCCTGCCGCCTATGAGCATTGGCACGGCTTTAGTCGAATCGTTGAGTTGAGGATGCGGGAGGATGGGCTCTATGACCAGATTAAGGACTGGGCTGGCAAGTTGCCTGGTGCTGTTATCCGGGTGGCTGGACTTTTGCACGTTATGAAGAGTTTTGACGGGCAATGGCGAGAGCAGATGATTGACCTAGATACGATGAAATCCGCCGTGGACATCGGTCTCTTTCTTCAAAGTCACGCCTTAGCCGTCTTTGACTTGATGGGGGGAGACCCTCATCGATTGGGGGCCGGGAAAGTGCTCAGGTGGTTGGAAAGGGAGCGACAGCAGCGATTTACTCGACGAGAGTGCCACTACGCGCTGAAGAGTTACTTCAAGAAGGTGGATGACTTGAAACCATGCCTAGAGGTATTGGAGGAGCATGGTTACATTCGGGCTAGAGATTCGGTGGCGGTGGCTCACCGTCCTAGCCTAGCCTTCGATGTCAACCCGCACTTGTATGCCGCTGAAGAGGAGGAAGACTGATGTGGCTTTTGTCCCTTTTGTCCTAAGCTAAAGGGGTGGTAAGGAAATAAAAATTAATTAGAGAAGAAGGTGTCATATGACTTCAGAAAAGCAGGCAATCGCGAACCGAAGCAACGCCCTGAAAAGCACGGGTCCCAAAAGCAAAGATGGGAAATCTGTGGTTAGCGCCAACGCTATTCAGCATGGTATCTTGTCACCGAAGCTGTTGGTGAGAGACGAAATCCAGGAGGAGTTCGACGGCTTTAAGTCGTCGCTCCTCGAGTCGCTTGCCCCTAAAGGCTCGCTTGAGGAACTGCTGACAGCCAAGCTCGTTCTTTTGGCGTGGCGACTGCGGAGGGTCGTTTGGGTCGAGAGTGATATGCTCAACGGGAAAGGAGACTACGGAACGCTGGCTAGCCCAACGGCGTGTTTCAGCCGAAGTAACGGTATCCGGATGCAAAACGTCTCGCGTTATGAATCTAGTCTGGAGAAGCACTTCTATCGTGCGCTCAACGAACTCCAGAGGGTACAGGCCTTTCGCAAGGAAGCTTCTGCGTCGTCGTGGGACCTAGATTCCTATGGACTGGATAGTGACTGACAAATGGCTTTGTTTTGCAGAAACGCACTCTATCCAAAAAGATTGTTAACGAGCTTGCTTGAACCAGGCGAATCGTGTGCCGCGGTTGCCTGCAACTATGACCGCAGTCTGAGCCATAAGATGTGGCCTCACCAACACTCTGTCCAATCTTGCTAGAGGCTGTTCTTCTGATTAATGAGCTCATCCCACATTCGAAAAACCCGCTCTATAAGGGTAGCGACGTCTCTTTTTAATCCGTTGTCCAGGGTCACGAATACATGGTTGTTACCGCCAAAGGGTCCTTCACCAAAGGGCAATTCCCCAAATCCAGTATCGCCTTTCTCTACAGAACTCGCTGACTTTATTTCCGGCGAGCCGCGTGTCAGCTCGCAATGCTTGTGGCAGTTTGCTATGTCTCGAACTAAACTAAATTCTGTGCAGTTCTGCTCGAGCTCTTTGTATAAAGCTTCCTGCGAAGTAGCCGTGAGGTTGTAATGTGTCCCTCCTTCGATAAGCACCCAGTCCGCAAGATGAAAGAGGCTAAGCACTACGTTGAAGGTCTTTCGTAGCTTTTGAGATTCGGAGGCTGATCGAAATTCCTCTAAGTTAGGTTTTAGTTGATATTCAAAGAAGTCTTTTGCTGACTTGATACTCGAAACCATTCTCGCCTCCTTCTTTAGAAGAGTCTATCCGTGCCGCGGGCACCGGCCCTCTTCCACCGCCACGGTGCACTGATGGTGCATTTGTCAGCAATAACTGCCAACAAGCCACCAGAGGCCACGATTCGCATTCCTCTCGTAACTTATTTACCTTCTGGTTGTTATGTATTGTGAGTTGTCGTAACCTGTTGGATTACGTTGGACTGTTAATCCATTTGTCGTAGGTTCGAGTCCTACATCCGGAGCATTTGCCCTCCAAGCCTCTCGGCTTGGAGGGTTTTTTATTGTCCAGATGGCATACTAAACGAATGGTTACCTACCGCGCACTCATTTTGATGACGATTCCGGCTATTTTTGCCGTGGTTCTGGAGCCGATGGCGGAAATGATCGATACCGCCGTTCTCGGGCATGTGAGCTCGGCGTGGGTAGGCGGACTGGCCGCAACAAACAGCTGCCTCGGATCTTTTGCCTGGCTGTTCAACTTCCTCTCGTATGGAGTGACCGCGCAGATCGCACAAAGTGTGGGGGCGGGGCGACAGGAATCTGTCGGCTCGCACATTCGGACGGCTCTCCTGATGGCTTTTGTGATTGGCCTCGGGGTTGGAGCCGGACTCCTCTTCGCTGGGGATTTTCTTCTCTCAGAAGTGATGGGAGCACGTGGAGAACTTCTTACGCTGTCGCGTTCCTACTTCTCCATTAGAGTCGTAGGCTTCCCACTGACCATCCTTTCCATCTCACTCGTCGGTATCTTGCGTGGACTACAGAAGATTCGACTGACCATGATCATGGTCCTCATCATGACCACAGTGAACGCGACAGGAACCTACCTGGCTGTGTTTCATCTGGATCTTGGCATGCAGGGCGCTGCAACGGCTACCGTGGCTTCGTTTCTTATAGGCGACCTCTTTGCGCTTACCTGGCTCTATCGCCATCGAAAGGAGTATGGTCTCCAGGGGCTCTGGCGGATAGAATGGAGCGATATCACCGCTCTAGGTGGTGATGGTCTCAATCTGGCCGGTCGCACGGGACTCCTCACTCTCTCCTTTTTTATCCTTACCGCCTGTGCCACGCGCCTAGGGACGGCGGTTGTGGCTGCACATCAAGTCGCTCTCCAGATATGGCTCCTGGCGGCTTTCTTTATCGACGGATTGGCCATTACAGCGACCTCCCTTGGAGGACAGCTCATCGGTAGCGGTGACCACGCCTCCCATCGTCTTCTGTCGCGTCGCCTGCTTCGTCTTGGACTCTGTGTAGGCATCGGATTCTTTGCGCTCTACTACTCAATTGAAACGTGGGTCGTCGGATTGTTCACCGACCAGCCCGAGATCACCGCAGGGTTGAAAAACATCTGGTTTTGGCTGGCGGTGACCCAACCTTTGAATGCCGCCGCCTACGTATTCGACGGTATTCTCTTCGGAACAAAAGCCTTTGCCTTCCTGCGACGACGCATGTTTGAGGGGTTTCTCTTCGTATTTATTCCCCTCGCCATTCTCGGATTTTATCACACCCAAACTCTGCTCGGACTCTGGACAGCTCTCTTCGGACTCAATGCCTATCGAACGGTGAGTGGCTGGTGGGGGACTCGGCAGTTGGCGGGCGAGTAGCTCATGTCTGTGTGCTAGAGGGGCCAGACGAGCAGGAGCAAGGGGATGGAGACGATGCTTACTACGAGGGCTAGGGGGAGTCCTAGCTTCCAGTAGTCCCCAAATCGGTAGCCGCCGGGTCCCATTACGAGTGCGTTGGATTGATGTCCGATGGGAGTAAGAAAGGCTGACGATGCGCCAATGGCGACGCTCATTAGGAAAGCGTCGGGGTTTACTTCCAAAGCCTTCGCAAGGTTTGCGGCGATTGGCACCATAAGGATGGCTGCTGCGGCGTTGTTGATGAGGTCGGTGAGGATCATCGAAATGAGCAACGTACAGCCGAGAAGAACTTCCGGCGGTGCATAGGCGCTGAGCTGAAAGAGCTGGTTTGCTAGGGTTTGCGCGGCACCTGTGCTCTCCAATGCCTCGCCAACAGGAATCATTGCCCCAAGAAGCACAACGATGGGCCAGTCGATGGCTCGATAGACGTCGCGTAGAGGAACGAGTCCGTATAAAACAATGGCCACTGCCACTAGGGGAAAGGCGATTTGAATCGCCAGCCAGTTCATGGCAATACATAGGAGGGCGCAGCCAAAGACGACGATGGGAAAGACAAGGCTCTTTGGAATGCCTAGGGAGAGTCCTCTCTGAGCAAGGGGCAAGAGTGCGTAGCTAGCCATCACTTCTTGTAGATCTTCATCTCGTCCACGCAACAGGAGCACATCGCCAATCTTAAGGGTGATCGCGTGCAGTCTCTGTCGCATACGGACACCTTCTCTGGCGACGGCCAGGAGAGAAACTCCCATTCGAGCTCTTAGTCGCAAATTACCGGTTACGCGTTTTATCAGACTGCTTCCTGGGGAAATCACGGCCTCCATGAGGTGTATCTCCTTTGTGCCAATCAATTCCTTGCCAAGATCTTTGTCAGCTAACACCTCAAAACCTGTGCGATGGAGCAGCTCCTTCAGAGCTGACGGATCGGACTCGATGACGAGGATATCCCCACTTTTTACCTTCTCGTATCGAGAGGGGCGAGCCACCTTCTCTTTTTTGCGGATGAGTCCGATGATTACAATGTCGCCAGCAGTCAGTTCTTCGATCGCCGTCAGTGTCTCGCCAATAAGCGCGCTTTCCTTTGGGACCTTGAGTTCTGTCATGTAAGACTCAATTGAAAATAGGCCCTCCTCGCCTTTCTTTCCTTTTCGATGGGGAAGAAAGTAGCGACCAACTGTCGAGAGAAACGCCACTCCCGCTAGCGCAATTGCTCCCCCCACCGGAACAAAATCAAACATGGAAAAGGGAGCGCCAACGAGGTCCTCTCGCAGAGTGGCAATGATGATATTAGGTGGTGTTCCAATGAGGGTGGTCATGCCGCCAAGAAGCGAAGAAAAGGCACGCGGCATGAGGTAAAGGGAAGGAGAGCGGTTGGAGTCGACTGCAAGCTGCACGGCAACAGGCATCATAATGGCCAGAGCCCCAATATTATTCATAAAGGCAGATGTAAAGGCAGTTATGGCGCACAGCGCGAGCAATTGTAGCGAATACCCCTCTCCTACAAGGCGCACTCCCATGGAGATAAGGGAGACGACGCCCGCGTTCTGTAGACCCTTACTAGTCACAAGGATAGCAGCAACAGTGATCACCGCCGGGTGACCAAAGCCGCGGAAGGCGTCGGCCGCTGGAATGAGTCCGATTAAGGTGAGAAAAAGCATCGCTATGATCGCCACTAGATCGTAGCGCAGCCACTCGCCAAGCAGTAAGATGAACACCACAAAAAGAGTGCTTAGTATGATGATTTGGTCCAGCATAAGGGGTGAGTCAACTTCTTTTTTATGTGATTGTTTTTTATAACACCTTGGCAATTTCTTTAGTCCCTCCAACGATTTTATGCGCTCGCTTTTCAGGTCCCTCCTCTGCTATCTTAGTACTGCTTAACTTGGGGGAATGATGAAAGAGGAAGAAGAGCTACCGAAGGCGTACGATCCAAAGTGCGTCGATGGCAAATGGTTTGCTGAGTGGGAACGCAATAACTATTTCGCTGCCGATCCAACTTCGGATAAGCCACCTTACTGCATCGTCATTCCACCTCCCAATGTGACGGGTATCCTTCATATGGGCCACGCGCTCGTGCAAACCCTGCAGGATATCCTTATCCGCTGGAAGCGTATGAGTGGTTACGAGGCGCTGTGGG
>JBFIDQ010000135.1:0-8008 GCA_041603795.1 Chlamydiales bacterium | reverse complement strand
CTGCCGCAGCAAAAAAGCACGCACTGCACAAGCCGCATATTTCCGTCACAAAAACTTGTGGGTAAAAGTATGTTACCGCCTTTGCATCAAGAAAAATGCAATCCATCACAAATTGCTGATGTAGAGCCGTTTACAACCGAGGTCTGATCTTTTTATATACTGCGATTGCCCTGCTGAACCAATTAGCCCCTTTTCTTTTTCGGCGGTTCCCCGTAAAGCACTTCCTGGACCTGCCAGGTAGGCTCAAGGGGGAAAATCCCCGCATTTCCACCACGAGGGGCGGGCGATAATAGAGCTCCTGGGTACCTCTCCCTGGAAAGATGTAGGTCACACTGGTAAAGTGTTCTCGGGGAAGAATAGCCATCTGAATCAAACTCTAATTCACATACACCCCACATTCTCTCGGTCTGCTTACACTTAACCATCTTGTTGTAAATTCTATCGATGCAGCTGCACTCATGATCGAGGGGACCCTTTTCAGCGCTACTCGGCTTCTTCCAGGTAGCTGATTGCTTCTTTAGGGTCCATTCTCCGTGCGTCACACTCTCCCCATACTGCTTGTCAAACCTTCCGGCTACCAACGCTTCGTATACATCCCATAAGCGCCTTCCGGTCTTAAGGTGTTCGTTACAGATGGTAAAGTCCTTATAGAACGGAGGAGTTGAATTTTTGTTGGAAATGGACCAGAGGTTCGCGGTTGCCTGGCAAGGCCGTTCGCTACATATTGTCATCAGAGTCTCCTTGATTGCATCACATTAAAAATAGAGTTAAGGAGAGTTGCATAGTCCATTTGGATAAACGGGTCAACTGACAGACCCCACAGGCTTTTTTTTTTTCAGACGCTGATTATATGGCTATTACGGCACGTATTCCGTTTTGGCCTTGACTATTACGGAATACATGTCATAATAGACAATATGAAGAGATTCTTAGAACCCCATATTCTCGAGGATTTGCCAACAAAAATTGTGTTGGTTAGTGGTCCCAGGCAAACAGGAAAAACAACGCTCTCAAAGCAACTATATAGCGACTACGACTACCTAAATTATGACTCCAGTGAGGATCGCCTTGCCATTAGTCAAATGAATTGGGATCGATCAAAACCACTCGTTATTTTCGACGAGCTCCACAAAATGAAACAGTGGAAGAGATGGCTAAAGGGGCTGTTTGACACTGAAAAACGACCACCTCAGATTCTAGTAACAGGAAGCGCCAAGCTAGATATACATAAGCGAGTAGGGGACTCTCTCGCCGGGCGTTACTTTCAATATCGCCTCCATCCCTTGGATTTAAAAGAGGCTCACCAATTACTAAATGTGTCCCCCGAAGATGGCTTCGAAACCTTATGGAATTGTAGCGGCTTCCCGGAACCCTTTCTTAAAGGAAAGCAAACCTACTACAGACGTTGGAGACGCAGTCACATTGACATTATCTTACGGCAAGATTTAATTGACCTCTCATCTGTTCGAGATATTGACGCCATACAGACCCTCGTACTTCTTCTCAGCCAACGCGCAGGGTCTACAGTCTCGTATGCCAACCTCGCTAGGGACTTAGACCGAGACCCCAATACCATCAAACGTTGGTTAGAGCTACTTGAGAACCTCTATATCATTCATAGGGTAACACCTTTTAGCCGTAATGTCGCTCGCTCTTTGAAAAAGGAACCAAAGTTTTACTTATATGACCATGCCCTTGTAGAGGACGCTGGAGCACGACTCGAAAACATAGTCGCTAATGCACTGAAAAAAGAGCTCCATTTTTTGGAAGATACTCAGGGGGTCAGAGGGGAGCTTCACTACCTCAGAACTAAGGATGGAAAGGAACTCGATTTCCTGGTCTCAATTGATGGCCATCCCACTCGCCTCATCGAAGTAAAAACGGGAAATGGTGGGCCCGCACGAGGTTTCCAACATTTTGGCCCACTCTTTCCGAATGCGGCTCATCTTCAGCTCGTCAAAAACCTTTCACGTAATAAATCCTTGTCGAGCGGCCTGCTTATCCAACAGCTGATTCCTTGGCTCACTCATTTCACTTTAACCCAGCCGTGAGTGACTGTTCCTGGATAGAAGAAGCGCATTGGTCACGACCGAAAGGGAGCTGGCGGCCATGGCAATGCCTGCGACTGCTGGCGCGAGGAGGCCAGCCATGGCGATGGGAATTGCGAGCACGTTGTAGATAAAAGCAAAGAAGAGGTTCTGCCAGATCTTGCGTCGCGTTGCTCGCGAGAGATCGATGGCATCGATGATGCAGTGTAGAGAAGCTCTCATCAAGGTGATATCTGACGCCTCAATTGCGATGTCCGTGCCAGATCCGATAGAGAATCCGACTGAGGCTTGCGCAAGCGCTGCGGCGTCGTTCACGCCATCGCCTACCATACCAACTATCTTGCCTTGCTTGATATAGTCACGAATCGTCTCCACCTTTTGTTCTGGTAATAGAGCGCCATCACATGAGTCCGCACGCACCTCCTTAGCCACTCGTCCGGCCGTCACCATCGAATCGCCTGTCAGAATATGAGTGGCAATACCGCGATCTTTTAGCGCTTGAATCACCTCAGCAGCCTCCGGTCGAATAGCATCGCCAAGAGTGAAGCGTCCCACAATCTCCTTGTCGCGTTCCACTACGACCTCCGTTTCCTCACTATGCGGCCTTTGACCTAGCCAGTGGGGCGTTCCAATGCGCCAGTGAGCGCCTTCAAAGTTCGCCTCTACTCCCTTTCCCTTGATCGCGATAAAGTCCTCGCACTCGCCTAGCTCCTCGACCTCTCCTACAATTGCTTTTGCGATAGGGTGCTCCGAATTCTGTTCGATAGAGGCCACGGCGCGCACGATGTCGGGTGAGGGTTTTGTAAGGACCTTAAACTTGCCCTCCGTGAGGGTGCCTGTCTTATCGAGGCAGAGCGTGTCGAGCTGCGCCGCTTGTTCAAGTGCGCTAGCGTCACGTATAAGGATTCCTTTTTTCGCCGCTATGCCCGTAGCTACCATAATGACCGTTGGTGTGGCGAGTCCGAGTGCACATGGACAAGATACCACGAGAACGGCGACGGCAGGAATAATGCCTTCTCCAATGTCCCCAGTGGCCATCCACCAACCTGCGCAAGTAAGCGCTGCCAATACGACAATTGCAGGCACGAATACGGAAGCAATTTTATCCGCTAGCCGCTGTACGGGAGCCTTTGAGCTTTGCGCCTCCTCGACTAGAGAGATCATTCGAGCCAGCGCCGTTTCCAATCCTACCCCTCTTGCTAACAGTTCAAGCGCACCGTCCTTGTTGTATGAGCCAGCGTAAAGAGAGTCCCCTGTTTTTTTTGCTGAGAGCCTGCTCTCGCCTGTCAATTTGGATTCATCGACATGAGAGACACCCTTGATCACCTCTCCATCCACCGGTACCTCCGCTCCAGGACGCACCAGAACGCGATCTCCTGGTGTGACCTCATTCACGCTCTTTGTGATCCACTTTCCGTCCCACACCACAGCTTCCTTCGGCTGCAACTGTAGCAGATCCCTGAGCGCACCTGTGGCTCGCCGCATCGCCCGCGCCTCTAGGAATCGCCCTAGTAGAATGAAGGAAATGAGGACAGCTGCTCCTTCAAAGTAGAGCTGATCCAGTTCTCCCATGAAGAAGTTATATAGACTTAGTCCGTAGGCAGCCGACGTGCCCATCACCACAAGCAGGTCCATATTCACGCTTTTTGCCGCGCTACGATAGAGGGGGAATGCGATACCGAACTGCACGAGGCTAGCGAGGAGGCACTGGGCTGCGGGTGGTACCCCAGCAAGAAATGGCGCAGTTAGGATAAAGGAGAGCAGAACTCGCAGGCCCAAGTAGCTTTTTGGGGCCGTCTCGCTGACCGAATAGCCTAGCGCCCCTACCGATTTTTCCAAGTCAGCTGTTAACCTCTCCTTCCCTACCACCTCGAGGCGTTTTGTTGCGAAATTTACGCTAACGCTTTCTACCCCTGGAATCCGAGCGATTGCTTTTTCGATTGAAGCCGCGCATGAAGCGCACCGCATGCCCTGCACTTTCATCCTATAATTAGTCATCTGCTGTCACCTCCAAACGATCAAGGATGGCCTGTAGATCGTCTAGCGAGTAGTACTCGATCATCATACGACCCCGCGTTCCGCTCCCTTTTAACGTCACTTTCGTCCCTAAGGAACGTTGCAGCTTCCCTTCCAGGTGTTCCAAGTAGAAGTCTCTTGTCTGATAGACAGGCTCTTTCTGCTCCCCTTTTCCCATCATCCGCTTTGCCGCCACCTCCGCCTGACGCACGGTCAGATCATCACGCAGAACCAGCTCGTGAAGCAACGACTGCTGCTGGCTATCTGGAGCCGACAAGATCACTTTAGCGTGTCCCATGGAAATCACCTTCTTCTGTAGGCTTGCCTGAATAGGTTCCGGCAGAGCCAACAGCCGTAGGTAGTTAGCCACCGTCGAGCGTTTCTTACCCACCCGTTTGCCCAGTTCCTCCTGACCGTACCCGTAGTCCTCTGCCAGCGCCTTAAGGGCAATGGCTACTTCAATAGGATTGAGATCCACCCTTTGAATATTTTCGACAAGTGCCGCCTCTGCTGACACCATGCGCGTCGCCTCGCGCACGATCACCCTTATCTTACTCATTCCAAGGTGCTGGCACGCGCGGAATCGCCTCTCTCCCGCGATTAACTCGTACCCCCGCGTTCCTCCCAGGTTCCTCACGAGAGGTGGGTGAATAAGACCCACGGACTGAATTGACGCCGCAAGGCTTTCAATTTCCTCCTGACTAAATTCTTTTCGCGGCTGGTCAGGATTCATAACAATTTGATCGATTGAAACCTCAACAAGCTGATCTGCTACCGTCTGCACGTACGTATCTCCATCTTTCTATTCATTGTATCCAACAATCCCCTCAACCTCCAGCAAATGATCACATCGAATCCTCAGGAAAAGCCTGTTCGTGCCGACAATAATCTTGGTGAATTTGACCAGTTTAACCAAGGCGGCAGTCATGAAAAATATTCTCGTTACAGGAGGTTGCGGCTTTATTGGAAGCAACTTTGTCCGTTATTTGCTCAGTCAGAAAGATTTTACAGGGCGAATCATCAATTTAGACAAGCTAACGTATGCAGGAAACATTGCCAATCTAGCTGGCTTAGAAAAGGAGTATCCAGACCGCTACCTCTTCATTCGCGGCAATATTTGCGACAAAAAGCTCATCGACTTCCTTTTCCAAGAGTACCATATCGACACCATCTGTCACTTCGCCGCCGAGTCACACGTCGACCGGTCGATTTCCAATCCCTTCCATTTCGTAGAGACCAACCTCATTGGCACCTTCACCCTTCTCGAAGTTGCTCGCAACAACATGAAGCAGTTCGAGCTATTTCACCACATCAGCACGGATGAGGTGTTTGGCAGTTTGGGGGAGACCGGACAATTCACCGAGGACACAGCTTACCACCCCAACAACCCCTACTCCGCGACCAAGGCAGGGTCTGATCACCTCGTACGGAGCTATTCCAACACCTACCAGCTACCTGTCACCGTCTCCAATTGCTCGAACAACTACGGACCCTATCAGTTTCCCGAGAAACTGATTCCTCTTACCATAATGAACGCCCTTGAGCGGAAGGAAATTCCCGTCTACGGCGACGGTAAGAATATGCGCGACTGGCTTTACGTTGAAGACCACTGCTCTGCTATTTGGGCCATTATGAAAGATGGCAAGCGAGGCGAAACCTACAATGTTGGTGGCAATAATGACATCCGCAACATCGATATTGTTGGGACAATATGCGACCTCCTTGAGGAGCTACAGCCAGAGACCCGCAATGCTCGTGATTTAATTAAGTTTGTAACCGACCGTCCCGGCCATGACTGGCGGTATGCCATTGACTCGTCCAAGCTTCAGAATGGACTCGATTGGAGTCCCTCTGAATCTTTTGAGACAGGAATTCGCAGAACAATCGAATGGTATTTAGCCCACCAACAGTGGGTAGAAGAGATTAGAACAGGAGATTATCTACTTTGGATCAAGAAACACTACGGAAACGAAAAAGTGCGTCAAAGAGTTCCTGTAGGGCGAGTGGGAGCGAAGAGCCGCAGCTTGACGGACTCGTATTAGTCAAGCCACGCGTCTTCAAAGACGATCGAGGTTTTTTCCTTGAGAGTTTTAGTGAAGAGAGCTATAGCGCCCTTGGAATTGACTGCCCGTTTGTGCAGGACAATCACTCCTTTTCCCAAAAAGGGACGATTCGTGGACTCCACTACCAAAGTGATCCAGGGCAGGATAAGCTTCTCAGGGTTGCTTATGGGACGGTTTATGATGTAGCTGTAGATATCCGACCCGACTCCCCAACCTTTGGTCAATGGCGAGGATTTATTCTTGATGGCGAAAATCATCACCAGCTATTTGTTCCTCGGGGCTTTGCGCACGGATTCGCCGTACTTAGTGACACCGCGCATTTCCTGTACAAAGTGAGTGCCGTTTACAATCCAGATACGGAGTGTGGGTTCCGCTGGGACGATCCCAAGGTGGGAGTTGAGTGGCCGGTGGATGATCCCATTGTTTCAGAGCGAGATCAAGCTGCCCCATTTTTCGATCAAATCACTTGGCGATAGCTTTTTCATCCTGAATCACTTTCAGTAGGCTCACAGCGTAGTCGCTTTTGCCCATTGGCTGCACAAGGGCCTGCAGCTCATCTAGGCTGATGTACCCCTTCCGGTAGGCGATTTCCTCAAGGCAAGCTACAAGTCGACCCTTCTTGGTTTCCGCCTGCACGTAGTTTGTCGCGCTGTGAAGCGAGCAGTGCGTTCCCGTATCAAGCCAGTAGTTTTCCTCAGGCAGTATTTTCACCCGCAATTGCCCTTGATCAAGATAAACTTGGTTCACATCAGTAATCTCCAACTCTCCCCGAGCAGACGGCCGAATGTTCTTAACGATATCGGTGACCTGATGATCATAGAAGTAGAGTCCGGGAACAGCGAAAGAGGACTTAGGCGCAGTGGGTTTTTCCTCAAGCGAGCGTACCTTTCCGCTCTCGTCGAACTCCACCACACCAAATTGTGATGGGTTTGGGACGTTTACTCCAAAGACAAGGCCACCTTCGGTGAGTTGCGACGCCTCCACCAGAAGTGAAGCCATCGACTTCCCGTAGAAAACATTGTCCCCCAAGGCCAAACAAACAGGGTCATTTCCAATAAATGACGAGCCAAGGATAAACGCCTGAGCGAGACCTTCCGGCCTCGGCTGTTCCACGTAGGAAATTTCAAGACCAAATCGCGATCCATCCCCGAGAAGAGCCTGGTAGACCGGCAAGTCACGCGGTGTGGAAATAAGCAGCACCTCGCGAATATTCGCCTCCATTAGGAGAGATAAAGGGTAATAAATCATGGGCTTGTCATAAACCGGTAGCAACTGCTTGCTTACCACCTGAGTGAGGGGATAAAGCCTCGTTCCACTACCCCCTGCCAAAATGATGCCCTTCATAGCGCTCCCCTGCATTAAGCCCCTCTAGCCTTGATAGCAGGTTCAAGCATTTATACCGATTCTGATTGGAGTTCTAGCAGGGCAAGTGCTATGTAACGATTATTTATACCGAAACAACTTGGAAAGTAGGGTTGATAGCCAAGGATTTTTGTCACTGGCGAAGTAAGCGAAGTCTGAGCGAAGGGGCAATCCAGAACTCCTTCCGCGTGGAAAATGGACTTATTCATCCCCTCTTTCGGCGTCGGTAAGCGGTTGCATGAAATTATTTTGCAACACTGTTCTGGCAAAAGGCAAATCATTTCTTAATTCGCAAGCAGTATATAAAAAAATCAAAGTATATACCCACACGAGATATAACGGCGTCTTTCATAATTTTGGCATCAGCGGTGCTCACCTGGTCGCCTAAAAGGTGCCTTTCAAATTTATTGCACGGTTTTTTTTTTAACGCGGAGGCGCGGAGTCCGCAGAGGAGCGCAGAGGAATTCCCTTTGCCCGGGTTGTTGTGAGCAAAAGGAATCCCTCTGCGCTCCTCTGCGG
>JBFIDQ010000134.1:0-8017 GCA_041603795.1 Chlamydiales bacterium | reverse complement strand
CATCAGGGCAGCGTTTTGCCTCCAGCTTCCTTCAGATTCCACCTCGCGATGGACACCCTTGCCTTCAGCTAACTGTTCCCCCCTTCGGGCCAGTAAGGGACTTTCACCCTCTAGTTCGTTGCCATGCCGGGCACACCTAAATGCCACTGCTGCTGCCGCAGCAAAAACATCCGCACTGCACAAACCGCATATTTCCGTCACAAAAACTTGTGGGTAAAAGTATGTCTCGATCTTTGCATGAAAATGCCTTCAGAATCTTATGCTAAACGAGTTGTAGCTATCGCTTCCAGATGAGGTTGGTTCCGTTTTCGGGCGGAAGGGCTAAGACTTGCTCCGTCGACAATATGTCAGTAAGAGTGGATGCGCTGTAGCCTCTGGCAGTCATGAATTCCACAAACTCTTCGGTTTTGAGTCCGCCTTGAGCCATCAGGCTTGGAGAAAACTCCGCGACTATCGTGGGATTCCCTTCTGCGAGTGTCCACTCCATCCCTTTGAGAACTAGTGGTTCGAATCCCTCAACGTCGATTTTAATCATCTCGATGCGGCTTGGCGCAATATGTTGCTCCTCTAGGACCTGATCGAAGGTCTTAGTTGGCACTTGTATGGGCTTGGAGTCGTTGATGGGAAGAAGAGAGTGGCGTCCTAGATTTTTTTCCGGGTAGCGGTAGAAGGGGGCGACTCCTTCGCAGTCGGAGAGCGCCAGCTGCATGGATTCAACGCCCGTGCACATGTTAAGGGCTAGATTCTTGGTGAGTAGTTCGTGGTTAAGTGGGTCCGGTTCAAAAGCAAGAACCGAGATCTTCCTCAGAGCCATATGAACAGAGTAATAACCGATGTTAGCGCCAACGTCGACAAATATTCCATCGGACGCCTCCGGTTTCCAATCCAGCAGGTAGTTAGATAGTTCCGGTTCGTAGGTCCCTTTTTTGTAGATTGTGCGTCCCACCGCATCCGCTACTTGAAAGACAAAGCGCGCCCCACTGTTGGCTTTCGCGATAAGGCGCCGCCTTCCAAAAAGGTGCCGCGCGCCAGTGTATTGAATGGATTTACGAAGTGTGGTTAAGGACATTGTTTTGCTACCCTGATTGGTTTTGTATTGAATCAGGCAGCATAGCATAAAACCAGACTTTGGTTAATCGCTGAACCTCCCTCTGGCTTTTCGCCATGGGAAGGTTCAGTCCCTTCACCGCATATTGAGTGGTGCGGAGGATAACGTTTAGTTTTCCCCTGAGGTTAGATCCATGCTAAGAAATGGCATTAACAAAGATATAAATGCAATCCAACAAGCAGACCCTGTTTGCAATTGAGCCAGGGCTGACATTTGCCGTGCTGCAGGTGACAAAAGAAAAGGGTAAATACTGGAAACACCCTTCTGGGTCATTTCGTTTTGCGCCATTGCCTCAAAGGTTGCTTGGTTAGCCTGACCTGCCTTCCAAAGAGTTGGAATTGCATTCATTGCTGCACCAAATAGCAATACGTTACCTAGCCATCCAATGCGTGATTCAAGGGGAGTACGACACTCTGCTTTTTTTCTACAGGCGACGAATAAGCAGCTTACTGTAACTGCGCCATAGAGAGCGATGCCCCCGGTACTGGCAGTGGCTGCTGCGCAAAGGAAGTAGGCTGCGGCATAAGCGGCAACATGGACCGTTGTGTTAGCAATTACGCTTTTCTTCATCTCGCCTTCCACGAAGCCGAGGCCTCGATCGACAAATTGAGCGGTTGAGTGTGCGTGTGATTTTATTGAAGATATCATTTTATATAAACCCTTTTTTGTTTAAATTTACACTTATTGTATCACCTTAAAGTTAAGATTGTATAAATTTCGATCGAAATAAAATTTATGGCATGGGCTGGGTTATCTGCCCAGGAGGAATTACTGCTGAATCCACTCGAGCAGCTGACTATCCATCCAGCGGTATCCACCCTTCTTTGCGGGGTGTCCGATGAAACCCATGTGCCCCCCTTTGCGCGTGAGATGAATCCCTAGATTGCGCGGGAGTGTCAGACCGTTTAGTGCTGTCCAATCGATAAAGGGGTCGTCAGCTGCGAAAAGAATTTCTGTCCGGGTGGTGATGTTGGGAATCACTCGTGATGCGCTGGCATGGCGGTAGTAGTCGAGAGCAGAGCGAAAGCCACACTGGGGGGCCGTAAAGAGTTGGTCGAATTCAAACAAGCTAAAGAGATCCGGTAGTTCCACCACCGGTAGGTCAGGGAAATGGCGGTATCGTTCTGCTAACTGTGTCTTCAGGCAGCGGATAAAATGCTGCTCGTAAATTTTATTTTCTGGAAGGCCAAGCAGACGCACAGCCGTCAGAATATCAGTAGCTGGGCAGAGTCCAATGAGTTGATCAACCAATTCTGAAAATTCAGAGGGGTTCTCCCCAGCTGCTTTGAGTCCGATGTTTCCACCTAGGGAAAATCCGACCACTGTAAACGGTGAATCAGGGTTCTTCCACTTAAACTGCTTTAGGACGGGAAAGAGGTCATCGCTTTGTCCACAGTGGTAAACCTTGCGCGCTAGTCCGGCACCAGTGCCGCTACCGCGCATGTTGACGCGTACGACGCGGTAGCCGTGAGACGCGATTCTGCGTGCGTTTCTTACGAGGAAGGGTGACGTGTGAGAGCCGCAGAGTCCGTGCAAGAGAAAGACCGTGCGTGTGGTCGGTTCCCAGGATGCCGGAGTCGTCACTTCGCACGCGATCTGATCGTTGTCGGGTAGCAGCACTAGCTCCGTTACCGACTCCAACTGATGCGGCATGTTGAGCACCCACCCGAGCACGGTTTGCTGGTGGGCGCTAGACAGGCATGGAAAAGGGTGAAAATCCACTCCTATTTACTCTTTTGATTTTTTTTCACCTTATCCTCTATGGGATTTTTTTTCAAAAATGCTAAGTTGGAAAAAAGGAGTTTGCCATGAACCTTGTCGATCGCTATAGCCGTTTCTTTGCTCCCTTCGCCTACCTCACTTCCTTGCTTCTTTTGGTCGTTCGTTGGAATTGGGGTTCGCTGTTCATGAAAGCTGGTGCCGGAAAGTTGGGCGCTCCTGATCGCATCGTCGATTTCTTCACTTTCTTGGGAATTCCCTTTCCGGAACTCAACGTGGTTCTCGTCTCTTGGGTGGAATATGGGGGGGGCTTTCTGCTAATGATCGGACTCGCCTCCCGACTTGTATCGATCCCCCTTCTAATTACGATGCTTGTGGCGATGTTTACCGCGCATGCTAAAGCGATCTCGCTGTCGTTCCCCGTTTGGTACAATCCGACCACCTGGGATATCGTGCCCCTCGCCGCCGAAGGACCGTTTGCCTACATCATAGCGGTGCTTTTAGTGCTCATTTGGGGTCCTGGAAAGTTTTCCATTGACGCGGCGATCAAAGGCGTACTATCTCGCTCGAGCAAATCATAGACTCTGATTTTTTAACCGTTTAAAGATTCATACTCTTTGAGCCTGACCTTCGAAGCTACAAGCGTGGTCTTTACGCGGGTTCTCTCAAGAACAATCTTAGCTCGTTCATTTTCAAGAAAAACGAGTCGCTCTTTAATTCGATGGATAACCGGGTTATCCCAGAGGAAGCTGGAAGCCCAACCCTTTGTTGTGGAGGCTTGTTCCTCCATCTCTCTTTCTAATTCCGCTTTTTTGATCGCTATGTTTGTGTCGATTCTTGTTAGCTGGTCATCTAGCCTTGTGTACTCAACTTTTGTTTTTAATATGCCAGCATTCAATATCCTTAGTTCAATTGGAGTTTCGGAATTTGCCGACTGATTTTCTTCCATTTTCTTTATGATGGCAAGAAGCGGCTTGAGAGTCGTATCCAGCTCATTTCGTGTGTGCTGAACAAGCCTTGATAGCCCGCTCATTGCCTCAGTGGCTGGCGGATCAGATTCAAGGATGGCTCCTATCAATTTTGTCTGCTCGTTACTTGTACCAGCAGCAGCGGAAGCGAATTTAGAGCTCGATCTTGCCTGCTCGATCAGGGCGTGCTGCTTAACAAGTGAGACGGAATCAGCAACAAGTTGTTTGACCTGCTCCTCTTTCACGCCTAGCATTCTATCCGAGTTCGCAAGCTCATCAGAGAGTTTCCTGATCTGAGAGAGCGCGGAGGTGAAATCTTTCTGACAGCGCTCAAGGTTAGATCGATTTTGTTCAATCTCCTTTTCGAGTAGGTTAATATTTAGTGCTTTGCCAATAGCTATCGAGTTTTTGTCACCCTCGGATTTGTTGTCCAAAATTTCTTGTAGATGGATTACGGCGCCGAGGCCGAGATCGTCGATATGGTCTTGCATGATCCCAAGGCGAAAGCCCTCCTCGTCTAAATCATCAAAGTCCAATTCCCCTTGTAGCCTCGGAATCTGATCTTGGATACTTGGAAGGGCCTCAAGCAGTACCGTTTGCGCCGCAAGCCTTTTGAGAAGGTTATTGATCTCGGATTCAGTCCGCACAGCGGACTGTTTTTCTGTCTTTAAGGTTCTCGTCTTAACATGAATCCCCTTACGAATGGCTTTTAGCCCTTTTGATGTGCCTTCGATTGTTCGATTAAAGTTCCTTAGCCTTACCTGAAGGTTTTCTAATGCGGTCGTGTTGGATAGGAGGTCAATGGCCTCCAAGCTTGCATCAATACGTTGAAGCAACTCATGGGGTCGTAACGCGAGCAATTCATCGAGATATTTATCTCTAAAGGGTGCCGCCTCCCAGCCGTAAGGATCGACCTTCCAAACATGTCTTAGGTGATCATCAATATGGACAGAAATTGCCGTTTCAATAGCGAATCTTTGGCCCACAAGGTCCTCTGCGCTTTTTCTACCCGCAAACGCCCCAGCTCTTTCAAAGGCGAGTGCGTATTTCTTACCGAGACGAAGCTCTTTAATAATAGGAGCAACCTTCTCGCTAAGAATGGGCTTGATGAATTCCTTATTTTCGCCAATAAGCGCCTCATAGCGGGCTTTTAGGCCAGAACGCGACGAATATCGATTTACGTTGCTGCGGACCAGATCCCTTCCCTTTTCAAGATGAGGGGTGGCACTATCCTTAACGAATCCCGACCACGAAAATGAGAATATTTGAGTTGTTAAAACAAAAGGGGCTGCGACCACCATAACAACGGTAGCTGCAACAAAGGCTACTGGCTTGCCAAGAATCGGATTCAGGCTGTAGGCAGCCGAGCGAGCCTTGTTTAAAGCGGAGGCCATATTCTCGATCTTCCCCAAGTAGCCAGCCGGCTTTGTTCTATCCCTATCCTGTGTTCGCTTTAGTGCGGCCATCCCCAAGGACGATGTTTTGAGTAGCGTTGAAATATACGGAATATCCTCGCTAGGGAAGGTTTTATCCAGGGTGTCTCTGACAACGTTCAAAACGTTTTCCGCTTTTTCGAATACTGTATGTAGATCATCCGGATCGGTAGAGAGAATAGGAATGATCTCTTCTCTCAGTGTTTTTAAGGCCAAGGAAAAGGTTTCATCGTCGGATAGACTGAGAGCCTCCAAAAGCTCAACTAAGGATTGTAGTTGTGCGACAACTTGAGCATTGTTCTTTTCACCCAGGGCCCTCTCCAGGATTTGCACGTTCATTTCCCTAGCTTTCATCGCTTGCTCACGCTGAAAGGGGGTCATCTCCGGAGTGATCTGAGCACGTAAGTGGAAATCCTTCTCGGCTAGAATGCTTTCATTTTTTCCGATAAGAGTGACCACTTTTTTCACTGCCTGTTGGATGCGGGTGGATTCTGTGGCCTCTTTCGTAAAATGGCTAGAGATGGCGGCAATGTCTTCGAAGGCTTCGGGTTTTCCTAGGTCCAGGGTCGGAGCATCTCCGGTCTCGATATTGCGGTCAATATCCCCCAAAAGGTCCAGTACGACCAGACCATAGGTATCGCTTTGAATCAGGTTTTCAACACTCGTCTCAAAAAGCGTAGCGAGTTTATCCGACGCTTCAAGAACTTCAAGCTCTGTTTTGACCATCGCTTTAGTTCCTACACGGTCCGCTTCTTTGTAAAGTTGTTCTTTTGCGGCAGCAATTTCTGTTTTAAAAATATGTGAGAAGTAGCCCCCTTCTGTAGTAGTGGTGAGATAGACGTAGGTGCGATAGATGTTGGATATTGCGCCAGATAGCAGTGAAACAAGCAGACCTACTACAGGTATTTTTTTTGTACGTCTTAGCGCTGCGCTATCCGCAGGAGCATCTGTGAGCCTATCTAGTGAACGTAGAGGCCCCCCCAAAAGCGGGCCCTGGAGGTCACTCATGAGCTGACGCCGCTTTGCTTCTGCTTGTTCAAGTGAGCTCTTCACCTGCTCGCTCATTTGTTCCTTTATGGGTTTTACGAGCAGCTCTGATAGCTTTTCCGAGGCGGCCTTCTCCTGGCCCACCTCTGCTCCAAGTTCAGAAAATTGCATCGCTTTGATCGCCCTATCCATTCCCTCCTTATCATTCGCCTTTGCCGCCCGAATGAGCTCTTTGCCTTGTTTGCGAAGTATTTCCTCTGTTTTTAATCCTAGGCCAAACTTTTGGTAGTCGATTTTGGAAACGCCTAGGGCGCATAGAATGTTCATGGTCAATCGATGTGGGTCCATGACCCCCTTAACGCCATGCTCTTGGATAAGACCAACCACGATGTCTTCAATTAGGTTTTGGCTATCTAGTCCGATGATGCCTCCAAGGAGTTTGGATATCTTACCGACATCCTCTGTCATCACCCTCGCAGCAAGTGTCTTGAACAGATTATCCCTTAGGAAAATCAAGCTAGCTTGCTCTAATAGATTTTTTGGATCAAAAACTTCCTTTATTGATTTCTCTGGGCCTAGGATTAGAAGCTCGGCAAGAAATTTGGCGGCGTGCAGCTTCTCTTTGCTTGGGCCGTCCAGATCTTTTTTTTCTAGAAGAAGGAGCGCTGATTTTTTTAGAAAAATGGCATCTTCGAAACGTTTCGCTCGCGCTAGTACTGTTTCTTCGGCGTCTGCAAGGGGTTCAATAGTGCCTTTAGCAAGAAGTTTGTCGTATTCCGAAAATTGCTGAAGAGTGCGTTGATGCGCTTCGAATCGAAAATCATGCTTTTTGTTCTCCGGGAGCATCTCTTCAGTAAGGGAGAGAAGCTGATCTTTCACTTCAGAGAGTTCAATATCCGTAGCTCCAACAGTCACCACACCAGAAAAGGTTTTAAAAGCATCGTTCAATCCCTGACTTGGAAAGCCGTCGTTTCTAGCCTTGCGAAATATAGTGAAAAGGAGTCGCTCGTTTTGAGTTCCCTCTGGATGCGCTTCAGAAAATTCTGCATGCGCTTTTTCGGTCTCATTCGCTGTTTTGGCCATCGACTTAACCGCAGTTCCAACGACATGATGTGTGTCAAAAATTCCTCCTTCCGAAACCAAGGAATCAATTTTTTCAAAAGTTTCATGTCCCCGTGAAACGACCGCTTTTTTGACTATAGGGATTATGATGTGGTCTTCCGTAAGAGCTGTCGCTCCACCAACAATCGGCTGGATTGCCTCTTTTTTTACGAAAGACACCGCCTCACGTAGGTTCGAGACTTCTCTGTTGAGGCTGCGGTGTGCCAATCCTACTGAATCTTGCACGAGTTGTGGAGCTGCAGCTAGAGCAGACTCTGCTGCATATTGTGCTTTTCCGGCTACAGACGACACCAGTGAAGTGGCTGATTGTAACGTAAAGTCCGTGGCATCCCCAACCTTAATCGCCATGTTTGCAGCAGCTTGCAGTTTTTTAAATTGCTCCGCGCTGAGGCGATCTTTAAAACTGTCATAATTCATATTTTTAATAAGTTTGCCCGCAATTGCAAATGTTTTTTGCGTAACAAGGGCTGATTTTGCGTAACCGCCGCCTAGAGCTCCAGCGATGGGAAGGCTGAAGCCAGATTTGGCATGAAGAGCAGCTTGAGCGACTCCGCTTTCAATGCCAAGCTGTTGAATTAGAAGTTCAGCAGCCGCCTTATCACGATGACTCTCTGAGCTATCGGTGATTAAATTTAACCCAGGAATGAGGCTTGCCAGCAAGGTCGTAAGCCCTGCAGTTG
>JBFIDQ010000133.1:0-8019 GCA_041603795.1 Chlamydiales bacterium | reverse complement strand
TGCAGCGGCTCAGCCGCAACATCAAGAAATTCAAACGGGAGCGCGATAGCTCCCGACCAAAATCTATTAGCCAAGTTTGCTTAAGTATAAGTAGGTTTGAATAGTTTTTGGAGAGCGGTTTGTGATTTTGCACCCGCCCCTTTGCTAAACCCTAGGATCTAAACCCGGCTCCTTTTCCTTATCTAAAAAATAGCTCCGCAATCACTGGGAAATGATCGGATGGAAACTCACCATCAACTCGTGCAATATCAATTCCATGTATAAAAACTTCTATCCGATCATTGACGTAGATGTGATCGAGAATGAAGCCTGGTAGCTCAGGACCGACAAATGGAGCAAGAGTTTCCTTGGAGTTGGTAATCGAACAGAGTGGGCCAAAGTGACCAAAGGTGGCTTCATTTTTTGCATCCTTCAGATTTTTTCCAGCTAATACTCGCTCAATATGGTCACCGTCAAGAAATATATTTCGATCGTGCTGAAGGAAGGGAAATGTGTTAAAATCACCCAAGACAATGATTGGTTGTTCGAAAGAAAGTTGCCTCGAGAAGTCATTCAGCTGAGTTGCCTCGGCTAATCTTCGCTCAGCATCGCCCCAGGTCAATTTGGTATTAAGGACCAGGAATTTTTTATCTTGGATTTTGTCGCGAAAACAGCAAAAGGTGAAGGCGTTCTCGTAGTGATCATCTCGATACGGAATGGTCTTTGAGTCAAGGAGCTCAAGTCGCTCTTTGTTGTAAAAAATTGCGTTTACGTCGCTTCTGCCCTCGTTTTCCCGTGTTTTCATTCCATAGTATCCATAGCCCGGACCCAAAAGGCTCATTACATCTTGAACTTGGTCTTTTTGCAGCTCCTGACTGCCTATGATGTCTGCTTTTGCAACGGACAGATATTCTTGTAAGCGCGGCTTACGGTAATCCCAACGAAGTCTTGGGGGAAGTTTATCTTCGGCTTCCCTGACATTGTAAAGCATGTTGTAGGTCATCACCCTGAGCTTGCTGTCTTGATTTTCGGAGGCACGACGTATCGATTCTCTTTGAAGTTCATTTACTTTCTTTCCAAAATCTTGACTGTACGCGGCGTCAATCAATGGCAAAATAGATTCATTGACACTCCCAGAAAGTGGCAACGAAATGCCTGCGAGTACCAGTGCAATACAAAAATGTCTCATGGGATTTCCTGTTGAAAATATCTTTAAAAGAAAAACATTATATTGGAAAATTAAAAAAAATGCAATGCATTTTAGATGGTTGGAGCCGGGGTCCGCGTGAAAGGGGGCGGGCCTGCATTATTCCGCTTCGGAGGCTCATGGATGCAACGTGACCAACCTGGATTGCCTGGAACTCTACGTATTGGGGCTGTAAGCCCAAATCGACGGAATTTTTCTAACCTGCCAAAATAGGCCGCTACTGGGGCTGGCTCACGAAACAAAAAAAATCATATGCTAAGCCTTCTCTGGCTATCTGCCGTACAAAGGGCATTGAGCCCGACCCCTTTCTTTGGGGGCTGCTCAAGTTGTCACGATTTTATTGGAGTTAGCGTGGTGCCTTCATCTTTTTTTCTCGAAATCGTGTGTGGCTTGTCATTTACGTAAATGATTGAACCTTCCTTAGCCTTGGCAAAATAGAGTTTTGCTAGCTTCTTCGCAGTTTCATTCCATTTCCCTTCGATCATTCCATCGCCTTCGATTTCTTTGGTAAAGTCGATTGTCTTCGAGAACCGGGAGGGAGAAATTTTGTAGACGTTTCCGATATTGTCATTGATAGTGATAAGACCTCCGCTGAAGGTAATGGCTTTGCCATTAACGAAAGAGGTGTTTGCTGGGCCTGCTGTTAGCGATACCTCAGGCGATCCACCAATAATCTCTTTCAGTTTATCTGTTTGTGGGTCTAGGTGACCGGTGTAACTTTTTCCTCCAATGGTGCAGCTATATGTGATCATCTTTCCTTCCTTTTGGCTTTCGTTGGTGTAGAATTTTTTGCTTATTGAAGCTATTGTATCATTGAAAGAATACTCAATCAAGAGGTTTTTTAAAAATATAATATTACAGTCAGTTCGATGAAAGGGGAGAACCCTACATAGTAACGCTGACCTCAGCTCCAATCATGTGCTCAAACTTCTCCTTTTGCGGAGATTAATGATTGAGCCTGGCTCTCGCTAATTCTAAAGGCCTAAACTCGGTTCAAGCGAAACAGCTTGGTAGTTTCTTTTGACCGTGCAAGGTGGAGGGGGTCGTCTTTGTCGCTGGATTTGGCATGTTTTGGTCGAGTGCTGAGGCACTCGATTATTTTTAATCCGGCTTGTGTGATGAGGGACTCCACTTCAAGGGGGTCACGTAAGCCCAAGTGTTCCGCTAAATCAGAAAGAATCAGCCAAGCCTCGCCTTGGTCGGCTAGATGCTCGCTTAGGCCGTTTAGAAACCCTTTTAGCATTTGGCTATTTTCATCGTACACGGCGTGTTCAATTGCGGAGGTGGGGCGTGCTGGTACCCACGGCGGATTACAAACAATAAGCTCAGCCTTGCCTGGGGGAAAAAGATCAGCGTTGATCACTTCAACTTGTTTTGTATAGCCCAAGCGAGAGATGTTCTCACGCGCGCAGGTCAGGGCGCGTGGGTCCAATTCGGTTGCAATTACAGTTCTGACTCCACGCCTGGCCAAAATGGCGGCGATAACGCCGGTGCCGGTGCCGATATCAAACGCACGGGTTAGGTGAGCTGGGAGCGGGGCTTGATTAACAAGATCGAGATACTCGCCGCGGATCGGAGAAAAGATTCCGTAGTGCGGATGAATCTTGTCGTCGAGGGCGTCGATAAATACGCCGTTTTTTCGCCACTCATGAGCGCCTATGTAGCCGAGGAGCTCCCGCAGACTCACAACAAATGGGTTCGCTGACTCACCCTCTAAGGCTTCGCTGATGGCTTGGCGGGCATCGGGCGCGCGCCGTAAGTTGATTTTATAATCGGCTTCAACACAAATGAGCAGTCGAGAAAGTAGCTGCGCACGATGCGCTTGTGACTGTCGATGGCGATGAAAGAGCTCGCTTAGCGAATGCGACTTTGCATTGGTTTTTTTGCGTATGGCTTTATCAATTCGCCGCTGTACGGCTTGCAGGAGTTGCTTCGCATTTTGAAAGTCGCCCTTATAAATAAATGCCGCGCCCTCGCTGGCTTGTCGATAAAAAGCATCGGCTTTCAGTCGGTCATCTGCCACTAATATTTTTTTGGGGAGGGGGAAATCAGACCCTGTGACCCACTCTCGGGTCTCAGTTTGGTCATTTTCTACCCATGTGAGTTTATGCTTCATCGTTGGCTTCGTTTTTTTAGCTGCAAAAAGGAGGGACTATTCGGGTGTCTCAGTAGTTGAATAGATCTGTTATCGCGAAGGTCTTGCCGCTGGCAGTGTTGAGAGCGTTGCAAATCTTTTGCTGTACGTGCGGTGTCAGACGGCGTCCCTTGCAGGCGCGGGAGACCATCTTGAACGTGATATTTTCTGTGGATGCAGATACCAGATCGCACGCGGCGAGCTTGTGCTCGGCGATGATGCCAGCAATTGGCTGTTCATCAAAATTTCTTTCTATAGGGTCATTATTCATCATGTACCGGGCTGGTGGAAAAAAAAGTGGGGCAAACCAGACTTGAACTGGTGACCGGCGGGTTATGAGTCCGCTGCTCTAACCAACTGAGCTATTGCCCCACAAAGCTAAAAGAGTACCATGAGGTGCGGCTTCCCAGCAATCCTCTTTGAAATTTAGCCTGAAAAGAGGTATTCTATTGTTTTGATATTAATGAACTTTTTATGACACCTGGCGAAGCAAAGGACACTCTTTCGATTCAGCGTACGCGCTCGGCGGTGATCTGGAGTCACCTGCTAGGAGAGCCGCTGCAGACGGTCTATACATTCATTCCGTTTCTTCTCTATCGAGACCTCCAAGCAACGGTATTTATGGTTGGGGTCCTGATGACCCTGAAGCCGATGGTCTCCATCTTTTCGCTCTATTGGAGTCACTCCATCACAAAACGAGGCGACCGTCTCCTCTCTAATGTTATCCTTACTGGAATCCTCGGACGTCTTCCCTTTCTTTTTTTTCCTTTCATGAACTCGCCATGGCTCATCATCGCCTCCGCCGCGTTCTATATGATGATGTATCGCGGTGAGGGTCCGGCTTGGATGGAGGTTCTTCGCAGAAACCTACCCGAATCTGAGCGCGGTACCATTTTTTCCTATGGCTCTGCACTTGCTTATGGAGAGGGGGTGCTGCTCGCGTTGGCCATTGGGGTCGTTATGGACCAACAAGTTATGGCGTGGCGCTGGATTTTTCCGATTACTGCTGTGGTGGGCATGATAGGGGTCTGTTTTAAATCACGCATTCCCTACGAGCCCTTGCCTTATGAGCCAGAAGAGGCCGAGCGGCTTTCGTGGAGAGAATGGCTGGTACACCCGTGGCGCGAGGCATGGGAGCTCCTGCAGAGGCGACCAGATTATGGGCACTTCCAAAAGGGCTTCATGATTTGTGGAACGGGTTTGATGATCATTCAGCCGGCACTCCCTCTCTTTTTTGTGGACGTTCTGGGCATCACCTATATGGATCTTGCCATCGCGATTTCCGTTTGTAAGGGGCTCGGCTTCACCTTGACGTGTCCTTTGTGGGCGCGCTGGATGGATCGTACGTCGATCTATCGCGTTTCGAGCTGGGTCTGCGGATTCGTTGCCCTTTTTCCACTGTTTATTTTCTTTGCTCAGACGAACATCGCCTGGCTCTACGTTGCCTACTTTTTCTACGGCATCGGACAAGCTGGCAGCCACCTCTGCTGGAATCTTTCGGGTCCCCTATTTGCTCGTGGCGAGAACAGTGCAATGTATAGTAGTGTGAATGTGGTCACTGTTGGTGCCCGCGGGATTGTGGTCCCTCTTGTTGGGAGCATCCTATGCGTGCAGCTTGGGGCGTTGTTTCCCTTTGGACTGAGTTTTATCCTCTGCACAGTAGCGGGGCGGTTTTTTGTGAGTGGGGTAAAAGAGGAGTTGGTGCATGGATGAGAAGGACTTTATACAGAATCGAGTTTCAAAGGATCCTGCTCCCCTTTTTGTTTACCTAATTGTGGTCTTACTAACCGTCGCCGGTATCTGGTGGGTGAGGGGCTGGCAACACGAGTATCAGACTACGCAGCATGCTCTTCATCCGGAGCTGCAAGTGACAAATCGCGATATGCAACTTTTCCTCTGGCAACACCCGCAGCATATGCGAGTTCACGTGCGGAAAAAGATGGGGTACTTACCAGCTTTCGCTACTTCTGGACGGGGTGCACTTGATCCAGAAATGGCGGAGCAGTTTGTGAGGGTGCCGCCTGCGCTTCTCTACCGTTACCATCGTTGGAACAATCTAATTGGGAAGGTGGTTTTTCCCCGTGAGGAGCCCAAGTGGGACCTGTTTAAGGAGGAAAACCCCTCCTGGCAAGTGGAAAGCGACGAAGCGAAGCTCATGCAGGCGTATGTCGGGTGGATTAACTACTACGAGGAAGGGGAAGCCATCAATGCTCTTCCCATTACTTACGCAGATGTACGTGCCCTGGTAGCCGCGTATCCAGGATACGCTCCGGAACATTGGAGTGATCTAGAGCCAAACTACACGCTTGACGGTGAAGGGGTCGTGCCCACGGGAGGGCTTCCCTCTTTTGTTCGTGTGGCGATCTTCAATCAACAACAATGAATCCAAGATCATTGCCCGGGTGTTTCTTTCCGATAGCGAGTTTTTCTTCGAAGAATTCGCGGTAGACTTTGAGTCCTTGCTCGCCGTTCTGGATGCAGTAGAAGCAGTTGCTGATCCACTCTGAACCTTTTATGGTGCCGCTTTCGAGATTGCAGCGGTAGCGTGAGGTGATTTTGGTCTTCCAATATTCGGGTGATCCAAAAAGAAGAACGGGTGTGGGGTCGGTTCCGCCAACCTTTCGGCGCACCTCCTCGAGGGCGTACTCGAAGTCGGTTCCAATGCCTCCGGTAAGAAAAATTGGTAGGTCTAGGTTGAACTCGGCCTGCCGTTCAACGAGCTTGTCGAGACGGTAGGTCATCTTCGCTTCGACATGTGGGTTTTGCAGCTGTTCTTTCACCTTTGAATAGTCCTTTGGACGAAAGTCAACAATGTAGCCGCAGGAGAGAATGTCGAGGTCCTGTGCGACACGATTACCCACCTCCATTGCACCGGGCCCTCCCCCAGTCACGAGGGCAAGAGGGGTCTTGGCATTGAGAAGCGTGTGCGATGATTCATTGCGCAGTGCAAGCGTCCCCTCTAGTAACTTTTGAAGCTCTTGTTCGAAGTCGCCTTCCAATAGATTTGAGCCATATACCCCCAAAACGGTTGCGTCCAAGAATGTTTCTACCTTTGATGAGGGAACGAACATACCCGACTCCGTGCCCTCTCGTTCGACGTATTGCAGAATTTTTTGAGTGATCCGATCCACCCAAAAAACGGGGATTGCGAATGAGTATAGGTCGTGTAGAAGATTTCGATCTTCGTGCGAAAAAAAGTCTTCTCCCGATAGAGAAGGTCGCTCAAAGTAGATCCCTTTTAAGCTTCTCTGGACCATATTGCTTAGAAACATTCGCTTCATTAAGGGGGTCGAAAGGTAGCGAGTGAGCAAAATACCCTGGCTAGTAATGAGGTCATCTTCTATCGCCCTGAGAAACGGATACGAGGGCTGTTGATAGAGATAGCGCTCCACCATAAGACCGTGGCGGCTCGGGTGGTCGGATCCAGGAAATTCAAGCTTTCTTGTATCTCGTAGAATCCAATCATTTTCCTCCAGGTTGATGAGCTGATCCCCTTTCACTACATAGACAGCGGCACGGCACTCTTCTGGTTTTGGTGCTGACCTGAACGCGTCAAAAATTACGCTTTCTTCTTCTAGGCACGCCTGCAGCTGATCGCGGTCTTGAAAGAAGACATGTTCCCTGTGGGGCTCCAGCGTGTAAAATTCGAGAGGAATATCCGTGATCTCCCGTTTACTTTCGCCATATAGCTCGTAGATATCTCCAGACGCGTATGTGTCCGGCTGTAAAATGGACGCGGAGGTGTGTGTGTATCCGCTGGCTACAAGTTCATTGACGACCCGACCGAAAACCGTGCGGATGTGGAGAGGAAGGGTGCGCACGAGCAAAAGCTCTCCCTGTTCGGCATTGCGAGGCGCATTGGGCTGCCACTCCTGCTGCAGTCGCAGAAACTCCCGCATGGACATCCCAGCACAAAGGGATTTTGCTAATATAGGGAGGATTCCTCGTATCGCATCACAATACTCGACCCGACCGTTTTGTAGGGTTAGATAGGCGATGGTGCGCCCCTCTACTTTGTCGAGTATGAGATCACTACCGCCCTGCATGCCTCCTAAGGAGAGAAGTGGACGTCCGTGGGCATCGGAACGGCTGAACATGCGAGAGAGGTAGTCAGGATCGCGTACGCGTCGCCGCTCATCGGCGGCAAAGAGTTTGCCAAGGTGAGCGCCTATCGGGAGAAGGGCGAGAAATTCCGCAGCCAATCCTCCTATTGCTTGTAGCTTGATGCGCGCTTGAGCGCATGAGTTCTTTTTATCCAGAGAGAAGTCAATTGCATTCCCTTCCAAGCCGATCTGCGCAAGCACACTCTTGATGTTGAAATGGATGAGGTTGTGATCTAGGTCAAATCCGACAAATGCAGGAGAGATATTATGAATGAATACTTCTGCTTCGGCGCTGGTATCGGAGAGGCGTGTCAGCTTCGTAATTGCACCATCGGGAGTAATGAGATCGTAGTGCCCTGGATAGAGATAACTCTCGTTCTCAGGTGGATGCATATTTTGATCAGGGGGGGTAGCATCCTTGTGCGTGAACATTTTCGGAGTCCTGTAGGTTTCTTGCGCCTTATTCTTGGAGTTTTCCAGCAAAAAAGCAAGGGGATCGCGTGAAGGAGCAGGGCAATCGCGTTATAAGTATGATTTTAATAAGGAGCTCGAAAAAGTTCCATCTAAACCTTAAGCGACTCCTTCGCAGTAGTTTG
>JBFIDQ010000132.1:0-8025 GCA_041603795.1 Chlamydiales bacterium | reverse complement strand
TGATTGGATGCATGGAGAAGACCATAGGTTGCTTCTCCGAGGCCCCCAACTTTGGCTAAAGGGTAGAGTTCAGTGGCTACGTGGACGATCTTCAAGGGTGCTCTCAAATTTTATTTTGAGTTTAGGATACGGGATGTTTAAAGGGAAGTTTAGTTAAAATTTTCCATCTAATACTATTGCAAATAATTCTAGATCTCAGTTAACATGATTCTTATTTCATTTCACCGATTTGGAGAAATGGTGGGGTGTGGCCAAGTGGTAAGGCAGCGGATTTTGGTTCCGCCATGCGCAGGTTCGATCCCTGCCACCCCAAATCTTAATCCCGGGAGAGTCTTATGTCGCCGTTTGAATCGAACAACGTCGTGGTCTTTTCCGGGTCCTCCCATCCCAAACTTGCACAAGCCATTGCTGATCAGCTCAACCTGCCGCTGGGAGAGCTCGATCTACGTACCTTTCCTGATGGTGAAATCAGTGTACAGGTGAAGCAGAGTGTGCGTGGTCAGGATTGCTTTATCGTACAGTCCGTCTCGTTGCATCCAAATGATTATTTGATGGAGCTTTTGGTTCTGATCGATGCGCTTAAGCGGGCGTCGGCTCGCCGCATCGTGCCAGTGATTACCTACTTCGGCTACGCAAGGCAGGATCGCAAGGACAAGCCAAGGGTGCCGATTACCGCGAAGTTGGTGGCCGACCTCTTACAGGCTGCTGGGGCGAGTCGTGTTCTAGCAATGGATCTTCACGCGGAGCAAGTGCAGGGTTTCTTTGATATCCCAGTGGATCATCTTCATGGTCGACCAGAACTGGTGCAGGCTTTGAAGGAGTTCGATTTCGATCCTATGATTGTTGTTGCTCCGGATGTTGGAAGTATCAAGCTCGCGCGGAGCTTCGCGGTTCCTCTTGGGGTGGAGATGGCAATCGTTGATAAGCGAAGGATGAGCGCCGAAGAGGTGGAGGTAACAACCCTTATCGGTGAGGTCGAAGGACTCAATGTGGTCCTTGTGGATGATATATGCTCTACCGGTGGTACCCTGATTAAGGCAGCACAGATTTGCCGCGATCAAGGTGCAAAGAGGGTCGTTGCGGCCGTAACTCATCCACTTATGGTAGGTTCGGCTGTTCATCAGCTCGAAGAGAGTTGTATAGAAAAACTTTTTGTTGGCAACACGATTCCGATAGAAGGCCGTGTTTTCTCCAATAAGCTGCAAGAGGTCAATTTAGCTGGACTCTTTGCTTCGGCGATCCGCTGCATCGAAGAAGGTCGCTCAATCGCGTCTCTTTTCGCGGTTTAGGCCCCGGCCGCTCGCCATTTTGAAAAAAGGGGCAATTTGAGCCTTGTCTCTATATTCACAACTTGTTTATAATATCAGATCTTATACGAGCAACTTGGAGTAAACAATGAAGCTGTCAGTCAAATCAAGAGATTGTGAGCGCAAAAGCCAGTCGACAAAAGTGCGGCTCGATGGCGACATCCCTGCTATTTTATACGGAAAGGGCACGGATAACGTGCCGCTTACGATCAATGGAGTTGATTTTGCCACGGCTCTGCGTTCGATCGAAAAAGGCCACCTTCCGACTACGCGCTTCACTTTAACCAGTGAAGACGGCAAGGAAACTAGTGCCATCGTTAAGGATGTGCAGTACCATCGTACTACTTACAAAGTCCTACACTTGGATTTTGAAGAGTTGAGAGACGACGTTGCGGTTAACGTTAATGTGCCGATCGTAGTTAATGGTCAGGTGGATTGCGAAGGAATTAAGCTAGGCGGTGTGTTGCGGAACGTGATTCGTCGCCTTCGCGTGAATTGCCTGCCGAAAGATCTGCCTGATTTTTTTGAGCTGGATGTACGTGATTTGGCGATTAAAGGGACGAGACGTCTCTCTGATATCAAATTGCCAGCCGGTGTGAAGCCTCTGAAAGACCTGAATGAGGTCGCAATCGTTATCGCGAAGCGATAGCGCAGGGTGGCCATTCACCTCGTCGTTGGATTGGGTAATCCGGGTGCGCAATATGCGCGTACACGCCATAACCTTGGGTTCTTGGCGGTACAGGCCTTTGCTCAATCCTTAGGCTGGGAATGGAAAGAAGAAAAACGATTTCTTGGCCGTGTGGCCAAGGGATCATTCGAAGGGGAGACTCTACTTTTTTTAGAGCCTCATACCTTCATGAATGAAAGCGGACGCTCAGTTCGCCGGGCGATGGACTACTACAAGTGGTCGCCCGAAAATGTGCTCATTGTGGTCGACGATACGGCCATCCCTTTTCGTGAGATGCGTCTCAAAGAGGAGGGAAGCCCAGGTGGCCATAACGGCCTCAAGAGCATCGAGCAACACCTCGGCAATCGCAACTACGCTCGTCTACGGATGGGAGTGGGCGATCGAGATCGGGGAAGCCTCCATGGCCATGTGCTTGGACGCTTTTCTGCGAAAGAAGAGGAAGAGCTCGACGCTTTTTTGGTCGATGCAAGGAGAGTTATGGAGCGGATTCTCAAGGGAGAGCCGTTTCAGCGGGTGGCAAATGATGCCAACCGTAGAACAAAGCAAGAACCGCCGCTCACGCAACCAAAGAGCGGCAACGGAGAAGACAAGTGAAGCCAGAAGAAGAAACAAGACTGTACGAGGGGATGTACATCCTCAGCACAGCACTAAGCGACGACGCGCGCCAGCGCGCCTACCAGCGCATTGAAGATGACATCAAGGAGCAAGGCGGCGAAATCGTCAAGCTTCACGAGATGGGCCGTCAAAGGCTAGCCTACGAGATGAGACGTCAGCGCGATGGCGTTTACTACCTCGCATACTTTAAGGTGAAGCCATCGGCGATTGATACCCTTCATCGCGCCTATCACCTGATGGAAGATTTACTGCGCTTCATGACCCTACGGGCGACGGAAGTTAAGGAAACTCTCGAATTTAAGCCTGTTGGCGTCACGGATCAAAAGTAGGATTAAAATTATGGCACAAGTACCAAACAAAAGACGCAAAAAAGATTTTCGCCAGAAGCGTAAAAAGCCTTGTCCTTGGACAGAGTCTGGCATCAAGGTAATCGACTACAAGGATACGGAGAACCTTAAAAAGTTCATCACGGATCGCGGTAAGATCCTTCCTAGGCGAATCACGGGAGTCTCTGCGCATTACCAGCGCCAACTCCAGCAGGCTGTGAAGCAGGCACGTCACGTGGCGCTTCTTCCCTTTGTAGCTCAGGAATAGGAGAAAAACTCATGGCAACAACTAAAGTACTACTATTAGAAGATGTGGGCGCTCGCGGACGCAAGGGCGACATCGTTGATGTGAAGTCGGGATTCGCTCGCAACTTTTTGGTCCCTCAGGGACGTGCGATGCGCGCCACGAAGCAGGCGCAGCGTATGCAGGAGGCTCTCCAAGAGGAGCGCAAGAAGCAGGCTGCTCTAGATAAGGCCAGCGCAGAAAAGCAGGCGGCATACTTGAGCGGGAAAGTCCTTGAGACATCCGTCAAAGTTGATAAGGGCGGCCACATGTATGGTTCGGTCTCAGCCGTCGACGTTCAGCGTCTTCTTAAGGAACAGAATGGCGTCGATTTCAATCGCCGCAACATCGTTCTACCTCATCCGATCAAGAAGATTGGAGTGACCGAGGTGACGTTGCGTCTCAAGGAAGACGTGACTTGCCAAATCAAGGTTAAGATCACAGCCGAAGGCGTTGTGGCCACCGAAGAAGAGGCTCCTTCTGAAGAAGAAGCTTCAACCGAGGAAGCCTCCGCTGAGGAAACTCAGGAATAGGTTACAGTTTATGCATCTACCCGTCGTAGGCGGGTAGATGCTGTTTTTTGAGAGGGCACATGGCAGATTACTTTTCTCCGGCCAAAATCAACCTCTTTCTGAGGGTGCTCTCGAAACGCTCCGATGGATTTCACGAACTCTCTACTTTGATGCAGACCGTAACTTTTGGCGATACGCTGACGGTGGAACCTGCCGAAAGGGATCACTTTTCTTGTTCGGACCCTTCCCTACCTCTAGATGAAAGAAATCTCGTTATGAAGGCCCTTCGTCTGTTTCGTGAGAAGACAGGCGACAGTAGACCTGTTTCGATTCACTTGCAAAAAGAACTGCCACACGAGGCGGGCCTGGGTGGGGGAAGCAGTAATGCGGCGACGACGCTATGGGCGCTAAATGAGCTGACAGATCTCAAAGCTAGCGAACAGGATTTAATGCACTGGGGGGCGGAACTCGGATCCGATGTGCCGTTCTTCTTCTCGAACGGATCCGCACTCTGCACGGGACGTGGCGAGCGAGTGGAATCTTGTCCGCAACCTGACTTACCACCAATCGCTTTGCTCACTCCGCCGATTTCACTGGCTACACCGCTGGTGTTTGCTGAACTACTCCCAACGGAACGCTCGCCAGAAGGTGACGCGGAGATAGGCACAAATGATCTGGAGGGGCCCGCATTTCGACTCTCACCAAAACTAAAAGGGATCCGCGATGCGCTTCTTGAAGTCGGAGTAGAAAAGGTGGCTCTCTCTGGATCGGGAAGCACACTGATCTGTTTCGGTGGGGAGCATGCGACGGCTCGACCGGTACTCCCACTCGCTAGGGCGATTGGACAGTGGTACTGCCGATGACGGCACTGACCACTACATGCGCGCTTTGCGAGCTTGCAGTGGGATCAACCCCGGTATGTGACGAGGAACTTTCTTTCTGCTGCCATGGATGCCATACGGTCTATCAAATCCTTAAGAGAGCGGGCAAGCTGGAAGATGTGGGAGAGAGTCCGCTATTCCAACAGGCCGTGAAATCGGGACTCATCAGCAACCCGGATCTGCTCGAACAACTTCGCAACAAACCAAAGCCAAAGGAACTGCAGCGCCTTACTTTTGAAGTGGGTGAGATGTGGTGTCCGTCATGTGCCGAAATTATCAGACTCTATTCTCTACAGCAAGAGGGGGTCTTCTCTTGCGTGGTGGACTACGCAACGGATCTCGCGTCGATTGAGTTCGATCCGCAAGTGGTGGGAAGAGAGCGTCTTTTTTCGCTGATTCGTGGACTCGGATACGAGCCATGTTTGCTCGATTCGAAGCAAGGGAATCAGATCAGTCGCTCGCTCCTCCTGCGGTTTGGGGTGGCGGCATTCTGTCTATTGAACATCATGATGTTTTCCTACCCGCTCTACGCGGGAGATCGCACGGTCGAGGGCGCACTGCTATTTGCTCAACTTTCTGGCGTGGCGGCACTTCCTGTCGTAACCTACTGCCTCTGGCCCATCCTCAAACGTTTTTTTGCGAGTCTGCAGGTGGGGCTGTTTGGAATGGAAACGTTGGTAGTGCTGGGAGTGGGAAGCGCATTCGGTCTCTCCATCCATCACCTCTCCATGGGCTCAATCGACGTCTACTTCGACTCGATGGCGGCGATCGTGACCCTTGTCCTCTTGGGAAAAATGATCGAGGCAAGGGCAAAATTCTCGGCTCGAGATACACTGACAAGCTTAACACGCGCTCTTCCGCGACGGGGGCGTCGTGGCGATGAGTGGGTGGCGGTAAAGGATCTGGCAGTAGGTGACTTAATTCGGGTCTGCGCGGGAGAAAAGGTGGTCCTTGATGGGGTCGTGGTGGAGGGATCAGGAATTTGCGACGAGTCGCTAATGACGGGTGAGCCGCTGCCGCACACAAAGGCGCCAGGCGACGCGCTTCTTGCAGGAAGCCTCCTAGTGGAAGGGGGGCTCGTTTTTCGCGTTGTTCGAGAGGAAAAGGAATCGACTCTCTCTCAAATCGTTGGGCAGGTGGAGAGGGGACTCGACCACAAGCCTGCCTACATTCGAGCTGTGGATCCCCTCATACGTTGGATCGTCCCAGTTCTGGTCCTTTTGGCTGCGAGCGTGGGTTATGTGACAGGAGATCCGATTCGAGCCATCACCCTGCTTCTCATCTCTTGTCCATGCGCCATTGGCATCGCAGCTCCGCTAGCGGAATCACTCACCATGAGCGCCATGGCCAAAACAGGAGCGATCATTCGCAATCGTGGCGTATTGCGTTTGCTCGGACGCGAAACCATCTCAGTTTTCGACAAAACAGGGACGGTGACCTATGGGCGCTTTGAGTTGCTAAGTGAGATTCCATCACACCACGCCATTTTAAAAGCCCTGTGTAATGCGACAAATCATCCCATCTCACAAACCATCGCTCGCAGCATCCAAGAAGAGCCTGAGGAGCTGGATCACATTCGTATCGTCCTCGGAAAAGGCATGGAAGGGACAAAAAAGGGCCATCGCTACTACTTTGGGTCGGCCGACTTTCTCCGAACCTCCGGAATAGCAGGCGAATACAATGAACCACCAGGCGATACGACCGTTTTCTTTGGCAAGGATCATCAGCTTCTTTTTGCTCTAACCTTGGCTGACGAGGTGCGACCGGAAGCTCGCGAGGCAATGGAAGGGCTACCGCATCCCGTACTCCTTTCAGGCGACTCCTCAACCTCCGTGCAAAAAGTAGCCAAAGAGATTGGGTTTTCCGAATGGTTTTGGCGACACACACCTCTGGAGAAGCAGGAGCGGGTGCAGCGCTGGCGTGAAGATGGTGAGGTGGTCCTTATGGTAGGGGATGGCGTAAACGATGCCCCTGCTCTCTCCGAGGCGCAAATTGCCATTTCTGTGCTGGCAGCAACGGATCTGTCGATTCAAGTAAGCGACATTCTACTCACAACGGATGACTTACGTGTCCTTTCAAGAATTAGAGCCTTGGCGGTAAAGGGGCAGCGTATTGTCACTCAGAACCTGTTCTGGGCCTTTTCTTACAATATTATTGGAGTCGGATTGGCACTGTGCGGACAGCTACGTCCTCTCTACGCAGCTGTCGCAATGGTGCTCAGTAGCCTTGCCGTAATCGCCAACGCACTTCGTATCAAGACTTCCAGTTCAAAATAATCTTGCCCGACTCACCTGCAAGCATTGCATCAAACCCCTTTTGGAAGTCGGCGGCGTCGTATTCGTGGGTGATGATTGGCGAGATATCGAGTCCGCTTTGCAGCATGTGGCACATCTTGTACCAGGTGTCGAAAATCTTTCGACCGTAAATACCTTTTACAGTGAGGCCCTTGAAAATAACTCGGTCCCAGTTGATGCCGGCATCCTTTGGCAATATGCCCAAGAGGGCGATGTGTCCACCAGGGATCATGGCATCGAGCATTTGATGTAGGGCCATGGGGCTTCCCGACATCTCCATGGCGACGTCGAACCCTTCCGTTAACCCAATTTCCTTCATGGTACTGTTGAGGGAGTTGTGGAGCGCAACATTGACGATCTTTGTGGCGCCAAGCTTGCTCGCGAGACCGAGACGGTAGTCGTTGATGTCGGTGATGACGACATGGCGAGCGCCTGCGTGGCGAGCGATGGAGGCGGCCATGCATCCAATTGGACCAGCCCCGGTGATCAACACGTCTTCTCCAACGAGATCGTTCTCCAATGCGGTATGGACAGCATTTCCTAGGGGATCGAGGATCGCTGCGATGTTGTCAGGGATTCCATCCGGAATCGCAAAGAGGTTCTCGCTGGGTACGGAAATGAATTCGGCAAAGGAGCCGTTGCGGTGACGTCCAATTCCTATTGTCTTGTGGCATAGGTGAGAGCGGCCGGTGCGGCAGCTGCGGCACTGACCACAGATGATGTGTCCTTCAGCCGTAACCCTTTGCCCAATTTCGAATCCTCTTACTTCGCTGCCTAGCTCAGAAATGACTCCGACAAACTCGTGACCAACGGTGACCGGGGGCGTGATGTCATTCTGTGACCACTCGTCCCATTTATAGATGTGTACGTCCGTGCCGCAAATGGCGCTCTTGTGCACTTCAATTAGCACCTCGTGAGCGCCAATGGTGGGCTTTTCCACCTCCTGCATCCAAAGTCCACGTTCCGGTTTTGCTTTTACAATTGCTTTCATCAATTTGACAGCGCGGAAACCCCTTCCTTTAGGAGGGGGAGGAAGCGCTGCTCCTCTTTTGTTGTGTAGTTATAGCCATTGGCACTCTGCAGCAGGCGGCAGTGCTTCCAGGAGATCCCTTGGATCAT
>JBFIDQ010000131.1:0-8060 GCA_041603795.1 Chlamydiales bacterium | reverse complement strand
TTATCAGAAATTCTTTTGGAAAAGGTTGCTTCGAGAGTCTCAAGTTCCTCTAGTGGGCCTTTGAGAGCCTCCTCTAGAATTTCAGGATCGATGGACTGCCTAAGAAATGGAATGATTTCTGAGTGTTCAAGTCGCTTTAGGAGACATTCCGTTTGCAAGTCACGTATTTTTGGCTTTAGCTGAGTAGCTTCAAGCCGTAGTGCGTCTATGGATTCGATGCCCGTTTCAATCTTATTAATTTTTTTTTCAAATCTTTCCACCTTCTCAATCGCAGCTCTAATTTCCTCTTCGAGATTAGCTGGGGGCGCGGTCTCAAGGTTATTCATACGGTTTTCTAGGTTCTCTACCTCTTGCCTGTATCCTTTTAGCTCCCTTCCCAGTTCAAAAACCTCAGCTTCGATTTTTTCTACATTTGATGGTTGCAATGGAGCACCCTTAACCGTTTGTGTTGGTTTTTGGACTTGGAGCTCCTGCGGCGTTGCAACCGATTCACGGGCAGAAGATACGGGGAGTTTCCCAGCCTGAGGCTTTTTATTACTCTCTAGGGCAAGTTTCTCCGTTCTTAATTCTTTTTGGAGTTTTTCGATGAGGCCGATCTCTGGCGCGTTGGACTGACGCTCTGATATGTCGGAATGGAGCCAGCTCATGAATTCGTAAAGATCATTAAAAAGCGCTCTGTGTTGAACAGCTTCTTTCTTAGGAGCTGTGATACATGCGTGGGCGACTTTGGACAAGCCTCCAATCGCTTCCTCTTTCTGTTCAGGGGTTCCTGTTTTAATGATCTTCTTAATGCCTGTCTTGAACTCCTCAACCGACTGTTCCTTGGTCGCGAGAGCTCTTGCCTCATGGAATGGATTCGTTGCTGGGCTGAGCTTTGTTCTGAGCACGACGTTTAGTGGTGGATTGATTTCGGCGGCAAGCTGATTACGCAATGCACCTTCGAATGGAGGCTGCACCAGAGGCTTGCCTGCTGTTGGCCCTGTCGGCATGATGGCCATGTTGGCAGTATTCAACGTTTCAATGAGGTCGGCGCGTGTCGGGATGTCTTCAGGAGTGAGCTCAACGAGCTGGTAGGCGGCTGTCACGAGCTTTGTTATGCTCCCTTCAAGTTTCATGATTTGGGAGCGCCTGGCCTTTCCTCTCGAAAGATGGACTAGTTTTTGAAGAGCAATTTCTGTCCATTTTTGTAGCTCGGTTACGCCTTCAGCGTCTAGGTGTTGGTCCTCAGTAAGGAATTCTGGAGGTTTAGCGAGGTCGATTTTATGGGCGCCTGTAGCCTCCTGAATATGTTTCACGGTGAGTTTGATCATTTCCTGTCGCCTGAGAGTAGCACCTCTTGCTGCTGCGTCAACGATATGTGGGGTTTCGCCACCCAAGCTGTAAGCCGCTTCTAAATTTAGAAGATAGGCTCTTTCCAGGTCTGTACCCTTAAAAAATGGACTTTCTGCATAATTTTTGAGGGCCTTAAATGCTTTACTGAATGATGTTCCGCCAGGAAGGTATAGCTCTGCGGTATCCTCTTGCTCGGGCTCTCTCCTTACGTCTTTCATAGCTTCTAAAATGAGTACGCAGTTGTCCAATGGAGAACCTGTGATCTGGCCCTTTGGCACCCCTGTGGCTTGTGCCACTATTTTTTGGAGCGCTAACACGCTTGACGACTTATTTTGATGGCCTGAATCCTTGATCACTTCGAGTGGTGACTTGAAGCTGAATGTTTTCTCATTATAGATGTGTTGCATCCAGTTGGGGTCCTTTCCGTCGAGTGCCATATTGAAGCGTGCGTCGACCACCTTCCGGTACAACTCTTGGGTTTCAGGTCCTAGGGTTTTTAGGGTTTTGTCAAGTTTGGCCAATGCTTGATAGCGCTTGAGAGTGTCACTGGCGTGCGTTTCCATGACTTTTGGATTTAGTTTAGTGAGTCTGCTGTCGAAATTTTTTGTGTCGTAGAGCCAGGCGCCCAAGAGTGCGCCTTGGGTGGAAAGCCTTCTTTTGTTGATGACGTTCCACTTCTCAGTTTGCTTTGCATTTTTCGCCATGCTCTCAGGAGGGAATCCTATGCGTTTCGCGAGCTTGGAGAGGTTTGCCTTTTTGGCGAGTTCTTGGCGGCCTTCCAGAGCCGCGTGAACGGGCGTCATGGCGATGTTGTAGAGCATCTCAAAGTCGGGGGCCATGTGGGTCCTGCCTGACTCCCGAAGTAGGTCGGGTACGGTTGTGGTCCGATCCATTTGGGCCACCACATCAGCCATTCGGGCTATAGCATCTAGTGTCTTCATTTCCGCAGGGAACAAGCCGTGTAGCTCGGAGTCTTTGTTTCTAAGAGTTGATAAAATTAGAGTGATCTTTTTGTAAGAGCCCTGGTCAATTGTTGAACTGCCCGTGGCGAGAACGGTGTAGCACTCGCGTGCGGTATCATTCATGTATTCTTTTAGGTGGTTGCGTATTGGTGAGTTGGCTGGAGTAGCAGCAGCCACTCCGCCGAGGAATTTAATGACATCCCTGATGGGAATCTTTCTAGGTTTGAGGACCCCCTTTTTTACGAGCCATTTCTTGGCAGCGCTCATGCCCTTGGTTGGATCAAGGCCTTCGCGTTTGGCAAGGTTGCGCAGTCCCTCATTGAGGTCCTCCATATCAAATACGATGGCGTCAGCAGCGGTGGTAATTTGATCTGCAAGGCCCTCTGGGAGTCCACCTTCTTTCGACGTGGCTGCAGCTTTAATTTGTTCCAGTAGTTCAAGGGCTTCCTTCTTATGAGAAACGTGTTCACATGCCAGCCCTTTTGCCAGACCGCGAATGCTCTTGGAAAAGACCTTGCGCGCCTGGATTTTTTGCCGCTCTGTTGCTTTGGGGTCGTTCAGAACCAGTTCGAGTTTTTGCTGCATGCGTTGCATTTTTTGATGACGCCTAGCCCATGGAATTTTAACCGCTTCCACGCCGTCGAGGATCTTTTGCGTGGTGGCACGTTGTTTTGCTAAAAAGGTTACCTTTGTTGGGTCTGCTGTTGTCTCTTGCATTCGAATTAGCTGGCCAAGATGGTCCTTCACTTGCCCCTCTGCATCTTGCTGCTCATTGGGAGTCTTAAGGCCATTGACCAAACTAGTCAGGGCCCAATTGTCCAGCTTGCCTTCGCTTAGATCGAAGTTGTAGCTAGCATCTCCTAGCTTGACCTTCAGAATGTCTAGGCTTTGCTGAGGTTCGACGATGATTTCCTGAAAGATTTTACTCGGGGCTGAAGCGCGGCGTTGCTGCGGCATCTTTTTTGCAGTGAACGGAGCGGTGGGGAGCGATTTTCTGGCTGCCCGAGCGGTTGGGGTGTCTTTTGGTAGATGTTTGAGATCCATTGAGCTAGACCTCGGTGGCCTAAGATCCGGAGGAGTGTTGAGTATTTTGGTAATAGCCTTAGAAGTACGTCTTTTTTGCAGCCAAGTGAGTCTTCTTAAGCGAAGGGAAGGACGGGGAGGGGGGAAGGTTTTTTTTCCCACCTCTGCCGCGGTAGAGTCCGTTTTAGGGCGTTCCTTTTTTGCCGCTTTTTCAGACGCTGGAACGCCCTTAATGTCGGGAGGGAAATCTGAACTATCAATTCTACGTGGCATAAACACATCGATCCATTTTGTATTAAAACAACTCTCTCTAATAAATATTATACTATGTCAATAATTTATTTGCAATTTATAGCCATACTGACCCAAACCTCACGTTTGCCTCGATCCCTTGCCCCTGTTATACTCGCGTTAAACCCAACTGGGGAACTTGGAGAGCGCCATGAAAGGCACGTTGGCTTTGGATATCGACGGAACGGTGACCACGAATCACCGTAGCGTGCCACCTGAAATTGTGGAGTGTCTAGAGGGCTATGCGAAAGAGGGTTGGGACATCATGTTCACCACAGGGCGTCCCTTTTTTCACTGTGTCCAGCTCTTTCAGCGGCTTAATTTCACTTATTACATCGCACCGCAGAACGGCGCAGCTCTTGTTGAAATGCCCAATCGGAAGGTGATCCATAAACGCTACCTCTCCAAGGACATCATTGCGCCCCTTGATAAGGTTTTCGATACGGAACACACTGATTACGTGATCTATAGTGGACTGGAAAATCACGACAGTGTTTACGTCAGAATGGACCGAATTTCTCCACATATGCGCCAGTATCTGATAGCTCGCACGCGTGAATATTCAGAAGATTGGCATGCCATCACAAGTTATGATCTAATCGCCCCCCCGGAATTTGCCTCCGTTAAATGTTTTTGCAGAGCTGACGATGCGGAGAGAATAGCACAGCGATTGGAGAGCGAGGTTAATCTACATGCTCCTGTCATTGCAGATCCATTTGACTCCTCATACCGTCTTATCCAAGGAACGCATTCCACCGTCAACAAAGGCCAAGTTGTTCGTGACCTGCAGAAATATCGCAATACCGAAGCATTGCCGGTGATCGCAGCGGGAGATGACAACAACGACAGGCCATTGCTTAAGGTGGCAGATGTTGCCATTGCAATGGAGACTGCGAGCGATGACCTCCTGGCCCTCGCGGATATTCGCGCGGCTTCGGCAGAAAAGCTTGGTCTCATTGACGCTCTCAAAGAAGCAGTGGCAGGCGTCTAGTGGATCCTCATCGACAGCTTACAGAATTAGCGGTAGCCGCGGGGCGGCGTCTGCAAAGTGACGAAACGGGATTTTTGCATCTAGGTGACGTGATTCCGGTGGTAGACAACTTCCTTTTCGCTCTCGCTCTCCTGCGATCTCTTACGAAGGAGGCCATGAGTGAAGCGCGTGAGATCATCACTCGCCTTCTACCTTTTGAAGCGGAGGAGGGGTTTCCAAGCGCCCTTCACCAGTACCCACAAGGCAATCCAAGGCTGGCGCGTCCACTAAAGCCGATTCTCTCGTTCATGCTAGATACCTTCCCTCTGGCTCTTGGAGCGCAGCTCACAAGCGAGCTGGAGGCCCTTTCCGCTAGGCTAGGCGAACAAGAGCCCTATCCACGCGATCGTCTCACTGAGGGCGTGGTGCGGGACATCCACGGTCCTACCGGACTCTATGCGGGTCCGCCATCTGGCGAGCAGCAGCGCGGTTTGGAGCCAGCGGTGACGTTTCTCGATTTGCAAATTGCCGCGGCATCGGGTCACTTTGCTAAAAGAACCCTTGAGCCTCAAAGGGTTCACTTGCAAGGCGCCCTGATTCGGCCTGAGCAAAAGAAGCTGGAGTTGACAGAGGGCCCCTCCTGGGCCTATGGTGCGGGTGAGGCTTTGCGCCTTGTTTGGGGCGACCGCCAGCTCACACGTACGCTACTGCTCCCTGGAGTGAAAGGCGTGCGAGAGGTTGGCGCTCAGCTACAGATGGAGCTGACCGAACCGAAGCTCTTCTTGCCTCTAGTGGAGGGGCTAACGATTCGGGTGAATGGTCAGACCGCTACCTGTTTTGCGTTAGGTGACCTCATACAGGTGAGCGACGGCGCATTTAACATGGATCTCCGCTTTGAAGGAGAGGGGCGTTGTACGGGACACATCCACAGAGGAAATCGTCCCGGGCAGTTGCTGGCGAAAGGAGGGGGTCGATTTGACGCCTACGACTGGCATATTTTTCTCCGCGGCGGAGAAAAGTTGCGGCTCAACATGGAGGTAATGGATGGGAGTCCTAGACAGATTAAAGATCGCCCTACAGAGTGAAGTAGGGGCCCTACTTTTTGGCCTCGGACTCATCGTGGTCACACTTGTCTTCATCTACCTCGTACTGTCACAAAGAAAGAAAAAGAGCGATCTACTCGCCTACCGGTACCAGTCGCATTTTGAGGCCGCTGAGGCGCGACTCAAAGGCTTTTCCTTTACTGCTCCGCATAAGCCTTCGTTATTCGGACGTGAAACCGTCGGCAAATGGGCAGACGGAACGGTAGGTTTGTGTCGAATTGCACCCCCAACGCTTGCCACGGCAGAAGTAACTGCACGCTTTAGCGATTTCTATCGGGTTACCAAAGGACAGAAACTCCCCGTTTTGGCTCCGCTCGCTTTTGTTGAGGGTCCCATCACCATCCAAAGCAGTGTCGTGAGCGCCGACGGACAAAAGTGCCCATCTGCACAGGAGCTGATGGCCGATGCGGTGTTGAACGAGGCACAGGTGGAAGAGGTGCTGCTGGAAGCAACGCGCGCCCTGGCGAGCCTACACAATATTTGTGCAGAGGGAGGGGGTCCGCTTTATCACGGCTGGTTGATTCCCGACTCCTTTCGTATCGATTATGATCCACAGGGCAAGGTCCGTGAGCTGCTCATCAGCGATGCCGGCGTCGCCTTTTCTCTAGGCCCCAAGCGCCTCTACCACCTCATTGAGCGACTGCGTCACGGCAAAGCAATGGTTGGTAAAAACGAGGCCGCTCGGATTCTTGAGCAGATTGCTATGCTCGCTCCGGAGCAGCGGGAGGAGTCCAGACTGTCAGCTGTCGGACCCGCAAGCGACTTCTACGCTTTCGGCGCTTTGGCCGTCACTCTCTTTAGTAGAACGCGATTTACGAGCGACGCGATTCCATGGGATGCTCTTCCTACTAAATGGCGCCCTTTTCTGGAGCGCTGCCTCAACGACGATCCGGCGCAGCGTCCATCAGATTTCATGGAAATTACCGACTGGCTTTTTGATCCAGGGCTTGCCCTAAGTCGACACGAAGGCGCCAACAAAGAAGAAGCTGTTGTAGAGGAGAAAGAGGTCCCTCAGTACGCCGTGGGTGATCTCCAAGGAATGCTCCATAAGATGCAGAAAAGCAAAAGCGGCAAGCATCCCATACCCGAGGGAGCACAGCGCTTTGTGGACAGAGGGCAGAGCGCGCTATCGCAATCCAAATGGGCCCTAGCCACAAGCTTCTTTTTGAAGGCCAGAGACCACGCACCCGACCATCCCGAGGTCCTTCTTGGACTCGCCATCGCCCACTATGAGCAGGGCTCTCTTGCCGAAGCAGAGAAGCATCACCAAAAATTACAACAGATTGATCCGGAAGTAGGTAAGCGATTTCATGAACACCTTGCTTGTAAGCGCTAGGCTCCTCTTTCTCTTTTTTGCTGCGCATCTCCACGCGGGATTCTATGATCACCTTGACTGGAAGGTGCCGAAAAGTCGGACCATTGAGAAAAGCGACTACTTTATTGTGTTCTTGGTGACAGCACGACATCTCGATTACGACGACTCACAAGCTATGTTCAAGACCCTCGTGAAGCACGCATCGGGGGGGAAGAACGCGGATGTCGGACACTCCTGGTTTCTTCTCCACGGCTTTGCCGATGGCAAACCAATTACTGTAGAGGGAGGGCAGTCGGGTGAGCTCGGAATCGAACGCCCGAAGTATTATGACGGGGTCATCAATTACGCAAGATATGGCTACGCCGATCCAAATCCGAAGCAGAAGAAGGAGCCGCGAGAGGAACCAAATCCGGTGCGGTATCTTTGGGCGGACGTCAACGACGGATTTTTTCAAGAGGGCAGTGGTGGATTCCGGCCGACCTTCGCGGTAAAAGTTGACCTCACCAGGCGGCAGTTCGATAAGATCTACGGATTTGTTCAGCCCCGCAACTATAACTATCGTTATTACTCCCTAGTCGGACAGCAATGTTCCAGTTACCTAGCAAAAATAGCTCATCTCGCCGGCTTTCCCGTCGAGCATCAGGTGACCATGGAGATCAACCCCACCTTAAAGATGTGGGGGGATGAGGTCGTGCTCTGGCGCGATCCGGAGTACTCCAAAATCACATTTTCCTCACCTGATCGTATCGAGCGAAGCCTCATGAAGGCTGTTATTGATGGCCGCGCGGAGTACGCACTGCGCTGGTACAAAAAAGACGGCAAACGTCTTCGTCGCACAGAAATCACCGACCGCAGAGAGCGCCAGCGCCGCTTCTGGGAGTCAGCTGTTCGCTACCCCTACCGCCTCTACCGCGCAGCCACTTTTTAACCAAAGGTCTATGCTTCTAGTACCCGCCTCCGCGGGTACAAAGGGTCTATTGCCAAATACCCACGGCTGCATTTGCTCGCATCCGCGAGCTGCATTTGCCATGGGCTAAAATCTACCCGTCCGCATTCGCGGACTA
>JBFIDQ010000130.1:0-8082 GCA_041603795.1 Chlamydiales bacterium | reverse complement strand
ACGCACCACGATCCGCTTTGGATCGGGGGTGTCGAGCTGTTCAAACTGTTGGAAAGTGACCTCATAAACGTCGGGAAGAAGCTTGTCGAGAGTGATCTGTCCGTCGTTGGAAACCCCGACGAGTTCTCCTTTGCTACTGTGTACCCATATGGTCGGAGTTTGACCACCGAGATCTGCCGTTGGTGGGAGCTCGCAATAGACATTCATTGCAGCATATTGCGGTCGAATCGGTTGCTCGATTTTGGTCGTATCGCCACTCACAATTTCAAATTGGCGGGGAGGGACCTCGTGGAAGAGTCCGTCAAGGTTGGGAACAAACCACTCGATGGTGTAGCGACCAATGGCGACCTTCGGAATGATCACCTGGTAATCGCCCGTCGCTGGATTGCGTTCCGTCCGCCCCTGGCTTTTGTAGTTGGTGTAGTTGCCCTCCTCATCTAGAATCCAGAAGCGCACGCGATCGATGCGCTCTTCCACACCACCGGTGTTGTAGCTCACCATGAGCGACCCAAAGGCATCGCCATACACGGCCATAAATGGTCCCGCTATCTCTCCGCCAGCGACCTCAATCGTGCGCTCTTCAGGGGTGCGATAGCCGTCCATCTCTTCGAATTTTAGACGGTATTTACCTGGAACTACATCATCAAGATGAAAGACTCCGTCGTTTGTTTCGGCGACGGATTTGCCGGTACGTGTGTCGATGAGCCACATCCGTGGCATGGGCTGACCGGCACGGTCCTCTGGATAGATGGCAGTAGCACGTACGCTGCCGTAGCGGGGGTTGATGGTGATGTCGACGTCGATGACCTCACCAGCGATCACGGTGAACTCGGGTTCCGGAATATCTTGGAAAAGGCCGTCGCCATTAGGAACTAAAAACTCGAGGCGATAGTTGCCTTCTTCAACGCTGTTGATGACGACTTGACGTCCACCGTCCTTCGTTGTGAGCGGCGGACTCCCAGCTATGGGGTACATGACCCAGTTGTTTTCACTGTCAATGAGCCAGAACCGGATGCGATCGAGTCGCTCTCCCTTCTCACCCGTCTTGTAATTGATGACGACCTTCCCACGTGAGGCGTCGTATTCGCCGTAAAAGGGTCCAATATTTTCATCTGGACCGAGCTCAACGTCGATGCTGTCGGGTTGAGAAAAGCCTTCCATGCGCTCGAATTCGACCCGATACTTGCCGGGCGCAAGGTCGAGGGCACTGAGCTGCCCATCGCGAGAAATGTGCCGCACCGTACCGAACTCGTCGCGCAGGGTAATGGTCGGCTGATAGTCGATATTTGCGCCTTTCTCGGCCATACGTACGCTGGCCATGACGCTGCCGTAGCGCGGGTGCAGCGAGGTATGGTGCTTTACGGTTGAGCCACCGGAAATCTGTAGGGTCTCTTCGGCGACGTCGCTAAAGAGGCGCCCACCTTGCGGCAGGTGGTAAGCTAGGGTGTAGGTTCCGGCGGGAAGGTGATCAATCACAACTTCCCGATGGGACTCTTGCGTTGAGGCTCGACTGAGAGCGTCCTCGGAAGAGAATTCATGGGTGATGCCATTGTCACCGGTCAATGTAAAGCGAACATCCTCTATCTGATCGCCTTTGTCTCCGGTGTCGTAACTGATAACGGCCGCGCCAGAGGAGAGGTGGTAGGATCCGGTAATTGGACCGTACACGCTGTCAGCTTCGACGTGAATATCTTCTGCCTCTGGGACAAGAAAATCATCAGCTTCTCCGTAAAGAATACGGTAATCTCCCGGAGGGAGACGGTCGATGGATACGGAACCGATCTTCTGAGCAACGATCTTTCCGAATTCGTCGGTAAGGGTGACAAGCGGTAGTTGCTTTGGCTGCTTGGCGGCGGGGGAGAAGGTGATCCCTGCTTCTAAAGCGGACCAGCGTGGCTGGAGCCTCTTTGTGAGCGCTACTTGCTCTCCTGGCTCGAGGCTCACCTCTTCTGGCTCTGCCTCGTCGAATAGGCCGAGGCGCTGAGGGACAAAAAACTGTACTTTGTAGCGACCGCTGGGGAGGTCTGGAACGGTGACCTGTCGCTCACTCGAACTGAGTCTAAGCTGTTCCCCTTCTGCGGGGTACATGCGCTTCTCTCCGCGCTGATCAATCAGCCAAAAGCGTACTTCGTCGAGAGCTTCTCCACTGTCATCAGTTTGGTAGGTAACCACCAACTCGCCACGACCCGTCTGGTAGTCGAGGGCTAGGGGTCCGGCAATTTCGTTGGCGCGAACAGTTATGGTCTTCGGATCGGGCACTTCGTAGTAATTGAGGGGCTCGCCGTAAACTTTGTACTGGCCAGGAGCAAGGTCGCCAGCAAATAGGTGGCCCTTCTCGGAGTGAGCTACTGTCTGCCCGTCGCTGTCGACAAGGCGTAGCTTGGGAATCTCCCCTGGTATGCCGTACTCGCTGTCGAGCTCGGCGGTGATCTCAACGCCGCCGTACTGGGGACGGAATTCACGGCGAAAGCTGAGCTCGTCGCCATCGCGCAAAACGAACTCTTCGCGATCAACCTCGGCAAAAAGGCCGTCGTCATTGCGGATCACACTGTCAAGAACATACTCGCCAACAGGAACGTCTCTAAAGGTCACTCGACGTCCGTCCTGACGGACCTCATTCTTCGACCGCCACTCTTGGGAGGTGTAGACCTGAGAGGGGTCACTCTGACTGATCAGGGCAAACTGCACTTCGTCAATACGCTTTCCATCGGATCCTGTCTGGTAGTCAATGACGATATCACCGGTACCAATGCGCACCTCTTTTACGAGGGGGCCCGCAAATTCGTTTGGACTCAAATGCAGGGTGATGGGCTCCGGTGACTCCTCACCTGGAATATCTTCGAAGTAGACGTCGTAATCACCTGGAGTGAGGTGCTGCACTTTTAGGAATCCAGATTGCGACTGGGTGACAATTTCGCCGCGGATATCACGCACTGAGATGGTGGGCATGCGTCCTGCCGGTGGCTCACTATAGGGGAAGGTCAGGGAGACCTCAATGCCGGCATAGTTAGGGGTGATTTCCTGCTGTATATAGGTGGTTTCGTCCTTAGTGACTTCGAACGTGCTCTGCTCCACATCGGAGAAGAGTCCGTCGATATTAGGAACGAAAAACTCAAGGCGATAGCGTCCTACTGAAAGATCGCGTAAGACGACTTCTCGCCCGGGGGCGTCAGTCAATTCCAGTTCATCTTCCTGTGGATGCATGGAACGTCTGCCATCGGGATCCGTTATCCAGAATCGAACTTGACCAAGTCGCTCGTCCGTTGGACCGGTATCATATGCGATGACGGCGCGACCGCTGGCGACGGAGTATTCGCCTACTACGGGACCGCTCTTCTGGTTAGGGTGAAGGACGACGGCAATGGGCTCGGGCGTCGTAAACTGAGGGATGTCACCAAAATGGAGTTGGTACTCGCCAGGGACGAGTCGCTCCTCCGTAAGGGAGCCTCGATCGGAGGTGACGACGACCTCGCCAAAGGGGTCAATCAGGGTAATGGATGGCGGGGTCTCGACCTTGTCATAGGCGGTCGCTAGGGCTACAGATGCTTCTAACGAGGCATATTGCGGGACAAAATGCTGCTGGTAACGGGTCGTGTCGCCTTTTTCAATGGAGAACTCGCCACGCTCCACTTCCTGAAAAAGGTTGTCGGCGTTGGGAATGAGCCACTCGAGATCATAGGTGCCTACGGCAAGGCGTGGGATCACTACGCGGCGGTCGCGACCGTTTTCTGCGTAGTCGGTATCCTCACGACTCGGAAACATCTGACGACTTCCATCGGGATTGATGAGCCAAAAACGCACGCGATCGAGTCGCTCATACGCTTCACCAGTATTGAAAACCACCTCGAGGGAACCATATCCTGCTGTGTAAGGTCCCTCATATGGGCCGGCGGTTTCGTGGGGATCGACCCAAATCTGGAGTCGTTCTGGGGTCTCGTAGGCGTCGAGCTCTTCGAAAGTGACGATGTATTCGCCTGGAATGAGATTCCGGGCGATGAGGTACCCCTTTCCACTCTCAACCAGTTTCCCTGATGGGGTAGTGACCTGAATCTCAGGCTGCTCCCCTGATGCTGCGCGCTCAGGTAGGAAGGCGGAGACTTCAATGGAGCCGTAGCGGGGTTCGATGAGTTGCTGAAGTTGGGTAACGTCGCCTTTGCTGATGGTAACTCTCTGAGGGGGGATAGGCTCAAAGAGGTGGTCTTTGTTAGGGACCTCAAACTCGATCTGATAGCTGCCCACAGTAAGATCTTCTATGGCGACTTGACGGGTCAGCTGCTGGGGGTCTTCGGTGACGTCCCCACCGCGAGGGTAGCGCGTTTTTTCTCCGTGTCTATCGACAAGAAGGAACTGCACCTCTTGCAGGCGTTCTCCTTTTTGACCCGTGGAGAAGTGTACGTGGAGTGTTCCGGTGCCAAGCTCGTAGCGGCCTACAATGGGACCGACAGTAACTCCTGGGCGGACAACAAGGGGTACGGGATCGGGAGCTTGGTAGTTGGCAATCTCTTCGAAGTAGACGGTGTACTCGCCAGGAAGTAGTTCTCCCGTGTCGAGTGTGCCATCGTCTGATCCGTCAATGAGAGCACCGCCTGCATCGCGCAGGGAAATTGCTGGGGTCGGTTGATCGGGTTCCCAGGTGGTGAAGTGACTCTCTGCTCGGATGCGACCGTAAGCTGGAGAGAGAAATTGGTCGAGATAAGCGACGCCGTTGCGCTCAACGGTTACAAGCTGAGCCTCCGGTGGATCCAGTTCGCGTCCCTCCACCACAAACTCTAAGCGGTACTCGCCAGGGGTGAGATCGCTAATGACCACGGTACGCTCATTGCTGAGGGCATTCTCCTGGTAACGTCCGTCGAGAGGGTATTGTACGCGGTGGCCTGAAGCATCGATGAGCCAGAAACGGACGTCATGCAGTTTCTTGGCGAGAGCCAGGTCTGTCTTGTAAGTGACAAAAATCTTACCGGGTAGTGGGGAATAGGTGCCCACAATGGGCTCTCGTTCGGCTCCCTGTCTTGCGTGGAAACGGCCAACAATGCCGGAGCCGCCTGGACTCCGAAATCCGTCGATGTTGGGAAATTCGACCGTATACTGTCCCTCTTCCACAGTAAGAGGTGCCTCGCCAATGATCACCTGGCGTTGCCAAACGGCACGCTGCTTCTCGGGATCAATTAAACGGACAATAGCTGGGCGTCCATCGGCTATCCCTGGTGGGTCCGTGGTCACGTATAGTGCAATTTCTAGCAGATGAAGTTCGACTGCGAGGTCTACTTTTTCCTGCTCTTCTGTCACGGCAAAACGAATAGGTTCAGGAGTACTGCATCCTGTGGCTACCGCCTGAAAGGTGTACTCGCCGTAGGGAAGGGAGATGTTCGGCGGCGAAGCTAGTTCGGATTCGCGCACTTCACCTTCAAGAAAATTAACGTTCCCTTGGCGAATGTTGTAGCGGTAGGCTTTGCGGACGGCGCCAACGGAGCGAAGAGAGAGATTTCCTTCGGCTCGATGCTCCTCGACCATGTGATACCCGCTGCCAGCATCGGCAGTGAAGGAATGGGGATGTCCGTTACCCGTAACAGGGTCGGATCGCAATGCCTCTTGGCGAATAATGCCCAGACGCCAGTCCGGTTGATCCCCCTCGATATGGGTATAGCGGTACCCCGGCCGCGTCTCCACCTCAATGGCTTGATTGGCCGGATAGATCTGATAGGGCACATCGGCGCCCCACAATCCACTGGCAATGAATAAGATAAATAATACAAACGATTGCGAATATTTTTTCACGACAGCCCCTATCGTAAACCACCCAACTACAGCAGTCTGGTTAATCGCACCATAGCAAAAAATTCACATAAAGGGGAATGGCTTCTCATTATGAACCGATCGCTCGAATTATTCTTACCCATGTGATGGCCTCCAAAGAACTTCCAAAATGACTTGACTGATAGAGAATGGGAGATTACCATCAAGCATCAAAAAAATAGAGGCTGCGTGAAATGACGATAACAATGGCTGAAATACAGCAAGCAGGTTGGAACCAGGGTGGTACATGCGAGAAGCAGCACGCCCTATTCAAATGCCCTAATGGTGATCATAGAGTTTGTGAGTGCGATTCTCCAGAATCCATTAATCGGATCTGGCTCAGCTGTAGTGGTCACATAGCTTCGGACGGTAAGCGTAGGTCGAGTGCCGAAGAACGGCTAGATCGTCTTCAGAGGGAGGCTAATGAGCAAGCTTTAATAAGTATTGGGTCCTTAGGTGGTGGGGTGCACATGCAGGGTGTCGCACCAGGAGCTTACGTGGGTGGACAGGTGCATTTGCAACAAGCTCTAGCCATTATAGGTGGTGTATCACTTCCTTTTTCTCCGAAAACTGCGGCTCAGCCTTCCAAAAGCTCCTCCGAAGAAAGCTCTTGCGAGGAAAGCTCCTCCGATGAGAGCGACTCTGATGCAGCACCTGAGGTGAGCATCACACAGGTAGGAGTGCAGGCAGGTTCCATAAATCTTAATTCAGAAGGCGAGGATAGCCTGGAGGCATTAGCTCTCGCGTCGCGTGTAGGTGGAATACGGATGACTATGGTTGAGGAAGGGGCTACGGTGCACGGAAATGTGAATGGTAAGATGACTCTTGTTAAATTAGGAGGCATTACAATTCATCGCCCTCCTCCAAAGTAAAGCTAGAGAGTAAAGTGTGAAAAGTTGACTGTTTTGCAAGCGCCCTTTCAACAGCCAAATACAGATAGTCTTGGCTTATTAGCAATTTGCTGCACTTCGAGCAAGAAAAGGCGGATCCTCGAATGACCGCCAATGTCCACGTCATAAATTTTCCATGAAATCGACAAATTGCCTATTTCATGGAAAATTGAGGCCAAAACTAACGCACAGTTGCCTCCTGGTTGGCACTCCACTCTTGGTATTCAACACGAGTCGTTGGTCATCTGTGCTCTCTGCGGTTCAAATGTTTCTGCCAACAATAGATGCTGTGCCCCACGAGTATCTATTGTTGTAATTGAAATTTAAAAGTGGTAAATGGTTTTCCTCACCAGGGAGACTATATGAGCGCCACGGTCCACGTAACAACTGCCTTCAAACGAGCATACACTGAGGTCGATACCTTAGACGAACCGCCCCACAAACGCCGAAGAAAGAACCTAACGACTCAGCTCAAAAGCGAGTGGATCGGTAGCTTTTTCAAGCGACTTGATGGCCGCGCTCAGCAGCAGCTTGCGAAGCTGGATGCGCACTCAGAAAGCCCTCGGATGCCCTCCTCTCTTCGGTCGTGCTGCAAGGATCTAACCCTAGCCACTAACAATAACCAACCGGATTCTTCGCCTGAGGAGCGCTGGGAAAAGTTTTTGGACGCTCTTGAATTCTTGTGCGGGGCTGCCTCAAGAAGCAGTCCATCCCAAATTCAGCGGCAACTTCTTCCTGAGCTGGACAGGCTGAGTCGAGACCTTCTGACCGGTTTCAACTTGCGCAACGTGCAACAGACCGCAGTGCAGGTGCTAACCAATACGGCTCCTAGTCCGGTGTCCCGCCAGTTTATGGACGAGGCGCGCCGTACAGAATTTCTAACGAAGCTCTCAAAACAGTGGCTAAGGGCTCATCAGCTCTATCTCGGAGCGGAACGAGTTACCAATGCGATCAATATTCCAAATTTCTGCTTTGACCTAAATTTTCCAAATCAGGAATCTAGCCTACGCTTCTTTCGGATGGAGAGTCCGGCCTGGGGCGATTATGTCTCCGATATCTACCGCGGGATGCTTCGGACCCACCAAAGGGAAAATACTGTCCATTTGGACTTCTGCCTACTCAGGCCAAAAAACAGAGGGTGGAGCTCGCGAATTGAACTGCAGGAGGAGTACCCCAGAGCTCTTATGACCCTCGCCCACGACGTTTACAACGACGACTATTGGAACCGTTCGGTCGGATCCGAACGAGAGATCCGGGCAAGCGCCATGAAGGCTGAGTTCCTCGCGCGTATTTTCAGTGACGAGTATCCGAGTACTCAACTCCCCTCTGCTCTAGGGCGCAGAACACGTGATAAAAGAGAGTTCAAGGGCCTGCTAGATCGACTCCATCTTGACGTATT
>JBFIDQ010000129.1:0-8149 GCA_041603795.1 Chlamydiales bacterium | reverse complement strand
GGGAGTAACCGTAACCCCGGCGGCATAACTTTCCGCAGCGGTATGCAAGGGGAGAAGTGCGACGACATATTGTCGGCCGTTGAAAGATTTTTCATTAACCAGCGCCGATAAAGTGAATTCCCCATCAGAGAATACAACTTTTTCACCAAGGCGACCAAGAATAGGCTCTTCATGCAGGCCGTACAATTCGAAATGATCGGACGAGGTAAAGGTAACCGTTGCAACGGACGGCACTTCACCGTAGAACTCCACCCCGTGACAGCGAAGATCCACTTTCCTATCAGGAAGCACTGGACGATCCACCCGTCGCAGATAGCCCAACTGCACCCGCAGGTTGTCCTTTAGCCTAGAAAGAAGGCCTCTAGTCACTCCTTTCTCGCTCACAACAGCCTGCAATCCAAGCCGCTTGACGATCGGCTCCATTAAAGTACGCGACTGCATCAGCGCTATGGCTTCTCGATCTCCGCTCGAGGCCGAAGCAAATCCCAATACCGAGGAAATGGATCCGCTAAGCCCTGACTGCTTATCCTTTTCCCTAAACGTTGCCTCCACCTCATAGGCACTCGGCTTGGAAAGCGTAAAAAATGCCATGAATAACACCGACATCAGCGTTACAAATTGAATTGTTCGCTTCTTCCGGCGACAAAGGAGTCCCAAGTCCGAAAGGGAAAAAATTAGTGCATCTTCATGTTCTGGGGAAAGTTTGCTCATGCTCCGAATCCTAACGCTCGATAAGTTCCGTATCCGCTCTGAATTCCAGAGAAACTAGGTAGGATCTGACTGATAAAGCGGTTCCATTTAGTAATTGGTTTTTCCGTTACGTATACCGTATCCCCTGGCATTAACAGCAAGCTGTCGTTTGGTAAGTGCACAATATGCTCCCAAGAAAGCGCGTAGATTTTCGGTTCCTGAAGATTGCCTCGGATCACCTGAATGGCGCTACGATCTCCCGTAAATGGAATGCCCCTTGCGGCTACCAGCGCCTCGCGAAGCGACATGTAGCCCTTGGGAATGGGGATACCTAGTGGAACAGAGACTTCGCCCATCACCGTGACCAACGCCTCATTCGGACTCGCAATGAATATCTGATCACCTCCCTTCATCACAATATTATGTGACATCTCCCCCTTGTTTCTCAGGCGATAGAGGTCCACAGCGAGCGGCCTACCATCTCGAAGGACATAGCTCATGAACAAATTAGCTTCGTTGGGCACCTTTGCCTTGGCCAAGATCTCATAGAGCCGCATCTTGCCGTCAACAGGAATATAGGACATCCCCACGAGGCCCGTGAGGTCCACCTTGCGTTGTAGTCGATCCTTGTAGGAGACAAACACCTCGATATCCTGAATTTGCTCGCGATACCGGCTTTGAATTAAATTCTTCGCCTCTTCCAGGGTGAGACCTTGCACCTTAAGGGGAGGTAGATCCGGAATATCTAGCATACCCTTTTGCACCCGAAAGCGAATGCTCTCATTGAGAAAACTAATGGTTTGAATCAGGTCTTTTCGGGTCGGATGAAAAACCGCTATATTTAGAATGTCATCTTCCTGGATGGAGTCCTTATACTCATCCATCGCGTCCGAAGGGAGTCCGTCTAGCGGTCTCCCCTCAAAATCCAGAATAGCAAGCTTGCCCTCTCGGATCTTATACGAGTCCATCACGAAATCATCAGGTCCCAAAACCGGATAATTAAACGACGTCTGCCCACACCCAGTCATACACAGGATCAAAAAAGAAAAAACTAAACGCATGACCACAAACTTCCGTCCCGCTTAATAAAGCCCCATTGTTGCGCATCGAGCCCTTTTTCCGAAATAGCGACGGACAGAGAGGGGCAGGGCACCTGGCATTAGATCGACACCCATTGACAAATTCGGAATTCCTAGGCAAACTGAAGGGCATTAAATTCCTCAAGGCCTTGAAATTGGAATTACTACTATTCCCTTCTTTCACTCTTCATTTTATGGGTTCTATCAATGAGTAAAACTAAGCTCAAGGATTCTCTATCCCAACAGCATCAGCAGAAGGTAGAGGAGCTTGTCTCCATTGCCAAGGACCAGGGTCATATCACCTACGAGGAGATCAACGAGATTCTCCCCATGACCTTCGATTCGCCGGATCAAATTGATCAGGTGTTGATTTTCCTTTCAGGAATGGACATTCAGGTGCTCAACCAGTCGGAAGTTGACCGCCAGAAAGAGCGCAAGAAAGAAGTTAAGGAGATGGAGGCCCTTCCCAAAAGGGTTGAGGGCACGCCAGATGATCCCGTACGTATGTATCTCAAGGAGATGGGATCGGTCCCTCTCCTTTCTCGCGAAGAAGAGGTGGAGATCTCCAAGCGTATTGAAAAAGCTCAGATTCAGATTGAGCGCATCATCATGCGCTTTCGTTATTCTGGCCGCGAGGCGATTTCAATTGCTGGATTCCTCATCGATCAGAAGGAGCGATTTGACAAGATCGTGGCGGAGAAAGAGGTTCCAAATAAGAACATTTTTCTTGGCAAACTTCCAAAGTTGATCGCCCTTCTCAAAGAGGAAGATGTTCTAATGGAGGAGCTGCTCACGCGCTTAGGGCAGGGAAAACTAAAAAAAGCAGACCGGGCCCCTCTCAATGAGGACATTGAGAAGTGCCGCATCCGCACTCAAGCTTATCTACGTCGCCTCCATCTCCGCCACAACATCATTGAAGATTTTGGGGAAATTATCATGGAGGCGTATGACCGCTTCCTCGCCCTAGAGCAACAGATTCGCGAACTCACCCCTCGGGCGGAACGTAATCGATTTGCGGCGGCAAAACTTCAAGCGGCGCAAAGAAAATTGCAGAAGCGAGAAGTCGGCGCAGGGCGCTCTCTTGAACAGTTTAAGAAGAACGTTCGGATGCTTCAGCGCTGGATGGATAAGAGCCAGGAAGCCAAGCGTGAGATGGTGGAATCCAACCTCCGCCTCGTCATCTCCATAGCGAAAAAATACACAAACCGTGGCCTCTCCTTTTTGGATCTTATCCAAGAAGGCAATATGGGCCTCATGAAAGCCGTAGAAAAATTCGAATACCGCCGCGGCTATAAATTCTCTACCTATGCTACGTGGTGGATTCGACAAGCAGTAACACGTGCCATTGCCGATCAGGCTCGGACCATTCGAATTCCGGTCCACATGATTGAGACGATCAACAAGGTTCTCCGCGGCGCAAAAAAATTGATGATGGAAACGGGTCGAGAGCCTACTCCGGAAGAACTGGCGACAGAGCTAGGTTTGACGCCGGAGCGCATTCGCGAGATTTATAAAATCGCACAGCACCCGATCTCTCTCCAGGCGGAAGTTGGTGACGGTGGAGAAAGCCAGTTTGGCGACTTCCTCGAGGATACGGCTGTAGAGTCGCCTTCTGAAGCTACCGGCTACTCCATTCTCAAAGACAAGATGAATGAAGTTCTGGAAACACTTACGGATCGAGAGAAAAAGGTGCTCATTCAGCGCTTTGGCCTAGCCGATGGCAAGCCAAAGACCCTTGAAGAGGTTGGAGTAGAATTTAGCGTCACGCGTGAGAGAATTCGCCAAATTGAGGCAAAAGCTCTTCGCAAGATGAGACACCCAACTCGCAGCAAGCAGCTGAAGGCATTCCTTGACCTCGTTGGTGATGAAGAACCGTTGCCGTGACGGCTACTAAAGCTCCAGTGCGGCTCGATGTCGATCGAGTAGCCGAGGTTTTGGGTCCGAATGGAGCCCTTACCAAACAACTTCCTTCTTTTGAAGCACGCGAACAACAGCTGGCTATGGTGCGGGATGTGACGCGCGCCTATAATGAGGACCTCATTCAGCTCGTTGAAGCGGGGACGGGTACAGGAAAAAGCCTGGCCTATCTTTTACCCGCAATTCTTTGGGCATGTGAATCTGGCCAGACGACCCTATTGTCCACCAATACCATAAATTTACAGGAGCAGCTCCTTACGAAGGATATTCCCCTCCTGCAAAAGGTCCTTGGGGTAGATATCAAGGCCGTGCTCGTAAAGGGCATGGGAAATTACCTCTGTCTGAGAAAGCTCGAGGATGCTCAGGCCGAGCAGCACCTTTTTGCCCTGCAAGAAGCGGGGGAGCTGCAGAGAATTCATCAGTGGAGTGAACAAACTCATGACGGGTCGCGATCCGATTTGCGCTTTGTCCCCTCAGAAGGCACCTGGGAAAAGATCGCAGCCGAAGGCGATGCATGCACCGCCAACCAATGCCCCCATTTCAGCAAATGCCATTTTTTTAAGGCACGTCGAAAGGCTGCCGATGCGGATCTCCTAATAGCCAATCATCACCTCTTTTTCGCTGACCTTGCCTGTCGCCAGGAGACCGACAACTTCGAAAACCCTGCCGTCCTTCCGGTCTATGACCGGGTCATCCTCGACGAGGCTCACAATATCGAGGATGTTGCAACGGATCACTTTGCTGCGCGTATCCACTACCTCGGCATTCTACAGATGATGGGGCGGCTGTTTAGTCAGTCCCAAGACCAAAAGGCAACAGGCAAACTTGTCGCTCTCCAGTTCAAGATACTCGAACACTTTAAGGAGCCGACGGAGAGCGTGCAGAAGTTACTCAATCGCCTTTCCATAGAACTGCCGGGTGATCGCCATCAGCTCCAGAAGCTCTTCGGCGAGTTCTTTAGCACGGTGACTACGTGCGTCGAATTCTTCACTGGTGGAGAGGGGAAAAGGGAGCGAAAGCTGCGCATCCGCCAGCACCATCGTGAGCACCCGATGTGGCAATCGGAGGTCCTTCCGAAGCTGCAAGAGGCGCTTGAGCCGTGTCGGCGCTTTGTACAAGCTATGGAATCCCTTGATCTCGATATTGAGATGCTGGGTAGCGAGCCTCTTATGAGTGCAAGTAAGGGGATTCTCATGGATTTAGCGGCCTTGGCACTGCGTCTAAAGGAGGCATGCGCCACCCTTCAGTCGTTTGTGACGAGTCCGGAGACCCCTGAGCAAATCTGTTGGATCGAGATCACGGAACGAAAGGGGTTTGTCAATGCGACCCTCATCATGGCGCATCTAAACATCGCTCAGACACTAGCCGACACTCTTTTTAAGAAGTTTCCTACGGTCACTCTAACAAGCGCCACTCTGTCTACCAACCAAAACTTCTCCTTTATTAGAGAGCGCCTTGGACTCACGGCAAAGAATATGAACACGGAACGGGTGCAAGAGAGTCTCTATCCGAGTCCATTTGATTACCAAGAACAGGCGCTTCTGGCTCTTCCAACGGATATGCCACTACCCAATCACCCCGACTTCCTCAAGGAAGCAATTGAGGCGATGTGGGAGGCGATTGTTGCCGCACGCGGTAACACTTTCCTACTCTTTACCTCATACGCCATGCTCAAAGAAGCACACCGGGTTCTCAAACCTCGACTAGAAGAACGCAAGATGCAGGCCTTCCGTCACGGCGAAGAGAGTCGACGTACCCTTCTGGAAAAATTCCGAAAGACGGAAGGATCCGTTCTTTTTGGAACGGACTCCTTTTGGGAGGGTGTCGACGTCAGCGGAGAGGCGCTGCGCTGTGTGGTCCTAACAAAACTGCCATTTCAGGTACCTACGGAGCCACTTATTCAAGCACGAAATGAGGCGATCGAAGCGAAAGGAGGGAGTCCATTTATGGACTACTCCGTGCCCAATGCCATCGTAAAATTTAAACAGGGATTTGGTCGACTCATCCGCCACAAAACCGACCGCGGCGCCATCATCTGCCTTGACTCGCGTCTGACGAAGAAAGCATACGGTCGACTCTTCCTCAACAGCCTACCCTCGACCCAAATGATTCAGGGGTCGAGACAAGAGATTGTCCAAGCGCTCAACAAATTCTACAAAGGGAAATAGGGACTGGAGCGTACCGGAATCGAACCGGTGACCTCAACCATGCCATGGTTGCGCTCTACCAATTGAGCTAACGCCCCATTAACCGCTGATCATCTTAGCATATCATCTCATAAAAAGAAAAAGTTCTTGCTGCTTTTGGGACCAGAGGTGCTGGTCGATGTTAATTCCGACCACTATTTTTTTCTGGACAGCTGAGAAGCAGATAAATACTCTTAGCCGACAACATCCCACCCAAGGTTGCACCCGCATAAATGATTGGGGGAGTTATCAAACCAATACCACTCATGGAAGAAGGGGTTAACGCCGCTCCAGTAAATATCCCAACGAACAACCCAACAATTGATCCGGTATATGCGCCGGGCGTAGAGGCCAAGAAGTTTGCCCCAAAGGAGTCGAAAACACGTGAAGATACGGTGCAAATTGTAGCAGCCGTTGTGCACCCTACAATACTATAGGGCATAAAGAAATTCATGACATCCGGCTCGAAAATCGCGATAGCTGACAATTTGATACCCCCATAAATAAATGTTCGTCCCAATTATAAGCGAACCCTCTTTTGGGAACAAGGAGCTTGAGGTATGACCTTGAATGCCAGAGCTGTTAAAGGAACGGGTTTCTTGACTCAAAAAGCTGCAAGAGACAGCATGCTCATTCTCAATCATGGGAAGCGCGAGGGTTATGAAAAACTTTGTCGTAATTGGAGCGGGACCGGCAGGGCTGGCCTTCGCTGCCAGCGTCGCGGGAACGGACACTCTCCTTGTTGATCAGGGAAAGAGTGCGACGACTCGCAACCGTAACGATCCATGCGACTGCGTACAGGGAGCCGGTGGAGCAGGGCTCTTCTCCGATGGCAAGTTCTCATTCTATCCTTCAGGTACAGCCATCTGGAGAAAGGAACGAGACATCTTACTCGGGGCATACAGCCTCCTAGAGAGAGAGCTAGCCTCATTTGGTCCGATGCCAGCGTTTCCTATGCTTGAAACGAGCTACAAGGAACCCTCACCTGATGCCCAGGGGTGGCGATTGAAGCCCTACCCCTCCCTCTATCTCAGCTTGGAAAGCCGCCTTCGGTTGATTAAAAACCTGTCCGACCGAATTGCAGAGAAGAGAATGGCGACGGAATTCATCGACTACCACCACGAAGGCGATCATATTTTGGTCAAACTTCGCTCTCTCTCCAGCAAAAAAACCTACTGGATAGCCACCGAGAAACTGGTGCTGGCAGGTGGACGCTTTATGCCCCTTTTCCTCAACGGCCCCTCACAATTTCGCCGTCAGGAATTCGGTTTCCGTGTGGAGGGGCCTGCGGACCTTATTCAAAAAGAGACAGATCTAACCGACCCAAAATACATCTTCCAACAGGGGGATGTAGAGTATCGCACCTTCTGCTGGTGCGAGCGGGGAGAGACAACCAAGACTCAGTTCAATGGAATCGAAACCTATTCGGGTCGAGCTGATGGACCTGCCACAGACAGAAGCAACTTCGGCTTCAACATCCGCGTTAAGGATCCCCATCTGATTCCTCATAGCGAGTTTCGGGCCCTCCTCCATATGCAGCCCTATCGCATTCCAATCCAAGAGGCGACACGACAGCTCCTCCCCCTCTTGCCCCAATCCGCGGGGACCATGGTCACTCACGGCCTCGCCCAGCTCCTCACGCGCTTCCCTCGCCTCAATAGTCCCCACGTCCACCTTCTTGGCCCTACCATCGAGGGCGTCGGAGAATACCCCGCTGTCAATGAAAACGGCGAATTAATGGATTTCCCTGGGGTGTTCGTCATTGGTGACAGTGGGGGTACCTATCGGGGGATTGTTGCCAGCATGCTTTCTGGGTACACTCTCGCCCTTCAAGAAAACCAAAATAGTCACGCCAAAGTGCGCGTCTCATAAAACAAGGAACCACCATGCCAAAACCCACGATCCTCAACCGTATTGCCGATGACCAGGTTTACGCCACCACCTACCCTTCTATGATTGGACAAGAAAAAGGCGCCGGAGCTACCCAGGAGGTGCATATCTTCCTTTCCGAGATCAATCCCTCTGAGGAGCGAGTGCTGGAATACTTTGCGGTGACCGACGAGTGGAATCAGCGGCACCCGGACCTCTACTACAAGATGAAGCCTTGCTTCTTGGCTCTCCTGTTTCGCGATGCCGAGGGCAATGAACAGACCGTGAACGTGATGCAGACGTCACGCTACCTTCGCTCCGATGACCCCTCCCACGTGGTCGAAGAATGTCACAAGGATGCCCAGTGGTATGTCGACCATGGCTTTGGAGTCATCCGCGAGAAGATCG
>JBFIDQ010000128.1:0-8152 GCA_041603795.1 Chlamydiales bacterium | reverse complement strand
TCCCTGGTCGAATAGCGACCTGAAAAAGTTGCGGCTTCGTGGCACATCTTGCTGCTGTGCCTCTTCCATTGACCTTCTCTACGCCGACAAACTACCCAATGAGCCGCCACATCCACTCTTGTACCTCTATAGTAAAAATTCCCACGCCATCGTGTTTGCTAACCTTCACTAGAGGTCTCTGTCAGGCCGAGAAATCATGGAGAGTATCCACAGCTGCGTACGCTTATTGAGCCACCATGAGGCAACATTCTCCAGAGCCTAGACGAAGCTCCCGATCCAACGCACCCTGACTTTGAACAGAATTCGTCTGCAGCGGACTCTCGTCCAGTCGAGAAAGACAAAAAGAAACTTACGTGAGACGAAGTAGCGAAATCCATAAAATAGAAAGAGCGTACGGAAACGTAGCAAAATGCGCCTTGAGCGGAGTGGTGGAGCCGTCCTCAGAAATTCGGGAAGCAGAAGAGCGTTCACCATGATTGTGGCAGATCGCTTTGCATGGATTTCCTCTGGAATTGGCAAGCCAAAGAAAATCTGTCGAAATTGCAGCACCTCCAGCAGACAAAGCTCCACGCCTAGCTCTCGAGCTCGTGCTATCAGCTTGACCCAGTTGAGATTTGGAGTCTGCTCGATAAGATCGCGAATATCAGAGAGCCAGGTCAGGCAAGCGAAATTGTGCTTTGCAACGTGTGTCATTAGGAATAGTAGATTGTCTTCTCGATTGAGGAGAGTGATCGATTGTCCGTCGATGGTAACGGCTTCTGTGCGCCCCCCGAGAGCTTCTTCGACGTCCAAGCTAAACATTTGCGGACTCTCTGTCCAGCTCCAATGAAGTTCGAGACAGACGCTTCTATCCGCAGAAAAATAGTTGGCATCTTTTTCGTCATACGGCGCCACCCCCTGATCAGGAGAGTACTCTGCCACGTGCCGGACATACCCTTGGTCCGTTAGCAGCTCATGAGCAGCTGGCCTATCACTACGCCTTATGATGATATCGAGGTCACACGAACGGCGGTATGACACGTCACCATAGAGCTGAAGGGACAATGCGGGGCCTTTAAGCGAGAGCATGGGGATCTCGTGCTCTTCAAACAGCTTGGCCAATCGGGCAAGCTCCTCCGCTTGTATGTGGGCATGAATGTTGGTCATAAGACTTTGCTGGCGCAACGTATGCATGACCTCTTTGGGGATAGCCGTGCTGGGCTGTACCTGCTTTAACGAATCATACACCAGACGTACAACCTTGTGGCTGGCTACAAGGTCAAGAAAACTGGACCAATCCATGGGCCGCGCGCAAAGGTGTCGCAACCTCTCTTGATCCTGGTGATTTAAGTCAGTTTTTGACGACAAGAAAAGTGTTTCAAACTCGTTTGAGAATGTTTTTGTTGCTAACTTCATGATTCGCTCGTATTGCGGGTCAAGCAGTCAGAGACGAGCCTGCCATCTTTTAACGTAATAAGGCGCGAGCAAAATTGCCGCAGAGCGGACTGATCATGACTCACAAATAGAACCGTGCGTCCCTCTTGCTGCGCGATCGACAGCATCTTTTCGAAGCACTGTTTTTGGAAACTGGCGTCGCCGACAGAAAGAGCCTCGTCGACGATTAGAATGTCACTATTCAAATGGGCTGCTACGGAAAATCCGAGGCGTAGGCACATGCCGGACGAATAGCGCTTGATCGGCGTGTGAAGAAATCGCTCAATTCCGGCAAACTCGACGATCATGTCAAGATTGGCTCGAATATCGCGGCGACTCATACCGAGAATTGCTCCGGTTAGAAAAATATTCTCCAATCCAGTGAGATTGGGGTGCAGACCAGTTCCGACTTCCAAAAGAGCCCCTACCTTACCGCGAATTCGGCCGATTCCTTCTGTGGGAGTGACAATACGGGCGAGCATTTTAAGGAGGGTGGACTTGCCAGCACCGTTACTCCCCATAAAGCCCACTACCTCTCCTGCTTCAATGGTAAAAGAAAGGTGGCGATTGGCCCATAAAATGTCGTTCGTTGCGCTTTGGCCCTGCAGGGCAATCGGGAGATTTGCCAATTCGTTTAGCCTGTAGCACTTCCCTAGATTTTCAACGGCGATTGCTGGTTTTGTCATACGTCCCTCCTAGATGATATCCACATACCGTTGTTCACACTTCCGAAAGTACCGAAGACCAAAAAGGAGGAGCGCCATTGTCACCATGCAGCTAGTTGCAAGAAGGGCGAAGTCAAGGGGTTTTCCAAAAATAATAGCGCGATGGGCCTCTATGATACCCGTCATGGGGTTAAGAGCGACCAGCCAATGGTACTCAGAGGGAATCGTTGACAAAGGATAGACAACCGGGGTGGCCCACATCATAGTCCGTATGACCATAGGGAAGCCATGCGTGAGATCGCGAATGAATACGGTGAGCGATGCCAAAATGGAACCCAACCCTAGCGCGGCGCCAATCGTTACGGCCCACAAGAGAGGGAGGAACACAATCGCGGCGCCAGGAACGATCCCGTGGTAGGCGAGAACGATTCCATAAAAGCAAAATCCCACCAAGAAATCGATAACGGGAAGACCCGCCGTGGCGGCAGGAATGAGGAGGCGGGGAAAATAGACCTTGGACATTAGATACGTTTGTGAAACGACGCTCTGACTTGCCCCCTGAACGATATGCGCAAAAAGCGTCCACGGTAGCAGGCCGGTGTACACAAACGCGGCATAAGGGATCCCCTCACTATCGATTTGCGCAAGCCGCCCAAAAATGATCGTAAAAATGATCATCTGGACAAAAGGGGGAACTACCGCCCATGCGGCACCAAATGCCGTCTGCTTATAGCGCGCTTTTACATCGCGCCAGATCATAATGTAGAGCAGTTCCCGAAACTGGTACAGCTCGCGATAGTTAACCGAGGGCCACCCAACCTGTGGCTCAATCATGATTTCTTCTAACTCATTCATTCAGGAGGTATCGGAATTTCGAAGCCTCAATTTTAGCATACGCCGATCCAGGCACAAAGATTTCTTGAGCGCAAAAGCTGGCCGCGCAGGGTATCATTCACTGGTGGTGCGCTTGGAGTGAAAACCTTAAGTGTGTTAAAATTATTAATATGACATGTAGCCAACCGACCTATTTCTACCGAACCTGTGGCCTAACACTTGCATCGGAGCTGCCTCTCCCAAGATACCAAGCTGCAGAGCCTTGTTGTGCCGACGTAGTCGTCCGCTTTGCACACGTACCACGCACCCTGCCCCAAGGAGAGCAGACGTCCGTGACGACACAGGTAAATGAGCGCCAGATTCTTATGACCTTTGACAGCCTGCATTTGCATTTTTTGGTGAATGACGGAAAAGAGGTGCTCATAGCCGCCCCAACACCTCATATTCAAGGACCCATACAAGACCTTTTCTACGGACATTGCATGGCTGCACTGCTTCTTTACAAGGGGCTCCTGCCCTTTCACGGCAATGCCTTATCTCACAGTGGTTTAGCTATTGGACTCGTAGGTTGCTCAGGCGCGGGGAAATCGACCCTCACCACAGCACTTTGGCATCGCGAGATGCAAGTTTTAGCCGATGACGTAATTGCGATCTCCACAACAAAAAATAGTGCAACGGTCTACCCCTCGGGAAACAGCGTCAAATTACGCCCAAATTCCCTCAAGATACTCGGACTCAATGCGGAGTCTCTCGCCAGTGGCGCCTTCCTTCAAGGGAAGTATGTCCTCCCAATGAACCGCTATACCCTTGCACCGGTGCCCATTAAGGCGCTCTACTACCTTCAACAAGGTCTCGAAGATACGACTTCAGTTGAGCCCATTGAAGGAGTGAGGAAATTTTTAATCCTGCGCAAACATATCTATCACGCTCAGTGCCTGTTCTCAATGGGGCGGTCGGCCGAGCACCTGAAGCAGTGTGAAACGCTCTCGGCTCTTCCCCTGTGGTGCATCACTCGTCCGACAAACGAGCAAAAACTAGAAGAGCTAGCAGATCACGTATTTCGCCACATTCAAGGAGGGTTCTGTTCCAATGCGCACGTCCATTAAGAAATTCTACCGCCTTTCGTTTGAAGAAAAGCAGCTAGCATTTTTCGCTCTTTACTGGCTAACGATTGCTCAACTCGCGATTTCCCTCCTTCTTTTTCGACACGTCGCCCGCTTCCTTGGCGAACATATGAAAAAGTCCCAAGCGACTCCCTCAAAGAGGCAAAAAAGCGTCGCCGAGCAGGTTGCACGGGTCATTCCGTCCGTCGCCCGGCGCCTTCCTTGGCGCTCGAAGTGCCTCGACCAAGCGATCGCAGCGAAGTGGATGCTCCGTCGTCGACAAATTGCGTCCACCCTCTACTTCGGAGTCACCAAAAACGACTCCAAGGCAATCGAAGCTCATGCTTGGCTGAGCTGCGGCGACCATGTGGTAACAGGAGCCGATGGCATGAAGGCATTTAAGGAAATTGCCCATTTCTCGTAGGCGCTAGCTACTAAGGCTTCTGTATGAAGTTACCACCGCCCGAATCACCCGAACCCGGGGACCCACCCAAAGTCTCCTCTTTAATATCCTTCAGAGTTTCTAGGTCCGGCTTAACCCACTCCTTCTTGTCCCCACTATTGGTAGCGTCCTTGTTGCTATTTTCGTTCTTCTTCTCTGTCATTCTGACCTCCATCAGTTTATGAATTAAAAATAAGTACTTAGAAATCTTCCTGTGGTGATTCCATTCATGAGAGCATAAGCATAATTGAAAATCGCTTCCTGATTATTGAAGTCTTTAGGAAGGTCATCTGCAAGTTGAATCATCCGCCGGACATCCAGCATGCGGCAAGCTTGGGTATCCCTCCGCATCGAAGCCAGCTCTTCGCGGATTGAAGGCCACAGGCTCGCGCTTCTTTCAAAGCAATCCGTTGCTTGGTACCCTGGCTGCTTCCGCTCAATGACAGCTTGAGGGAGTAGTTCCTTAAGGCCATCGCGGGTAAGCAGTCGATTCCTACCATCACGCCCGAGCTGCGATTGCGGCAAAGAAAGGCAAAACTCCACAATCCGTTTGTCCAGTGCCGGATGTCGATGTTCCACCCCGTGGATCGTGGAGAGCTCCATGTAGCCGCATTCAACCATATTGGAATAGTACTTCCCAAGTACGGTTCTTTTGTGGGAATGAGAGGAGCCGTGCCAATATTCGTTGTATGCGCCCTCAAGTTCCGCACATGAACGAGCAAATTGCGGGTTAATCGGTGAAAATCGCATCCAGGGGGCATCCCACCCTAGGTGCTGGTATCGCAAGCTTTTTAGTTTAAGTTTTGCAGGTTGAAGGAATCGCTCACTCCAATGGTCCCGAAATGATTGTTCCGTTCCAGGCGCCGAAATGGTGTAGTTACCGACAGCACCTGTGAGCATCGTACGAATATTTCTTTCCTCTGCTTGTCGCGCGATTTCCTCCGTTGCCGCTCTATGAAAATGACCTAACGCGGGACTACCTGTCATCTCAATGCGACGCTGCAGGTTGTCGAAGGCGCCAATGCTTCCCGTACAGACAGTTGTTAGGTCGAGATTGCTTAGATGGGAATTAACGGCCTCCATAAAATGAATTTCATTATTGATTCCATCCGGAGAGATGCAAGGAGCCGTAAATGACGGATCGGGCACCAGTCCAAATGCCGCCAGACGCTTGTTTTCCCCGGCCAAAATCGGCGCCGCAACGCAGGCGATCGAGGAAGAATCCTGACCCCCACTTAGATGGGTCCCTAGCGGGAAGGCCGACCGCAAACGGCAGCGCACCGCTTCCGTAAACAGTTCGCGGAATTGCTCAAGGTACTCCTCCGTGCTCCCTAATTGCAGAATTGGCTGCTCCACGAGTTCCCAGTAGCGGCGACACAGCAGGTGGTCACGATTTACGCGAAGCGTGTGCGCCCCAGGGATTTTTTTTATGTCCATAAAATGCGTCGCATCGAGGTCCTTCACGGTCAAGATGAGAGCATGAGCAAGGTGCTCCTCGTTCAGTCGCACAGGCAAGCCGGGCAGAGTGAGCAATGCCCGCAGGGTGGTAGCAAAGGCAAAAATCGTGCCGGGCTTATAGTAATAATAGAGGATACGCTGACCAAAATGGTCGCGTCCGCAGAAGAGATTTTTTCGCTGCGCGTCCCAAATAACGAAAACAAAAGCTCCGAGAAGATAGCTTGCAACCTCTTCACCCCACTTTTCATACCCCATCAAAATAAGCTGACTATCAGCTATCCTCGACCGCTCATCTTTAGAAACCGACAACTGATCAAAGAGTTCATCGCGGTTATCAATGCGTGCATCGGAGACGATCACATGATGAGATCGGGGGCACTGATAGGGGAGGGTCTCATGGAGTGATTCCGGAGTGTTGTGACGCATCAAGTGTCCCAAGGCAAGAGGCCCTTTGATATATTCTCCAAACGCATCAGGCTTCCATAAAACAAGCTTACTCATCATCTCATCTAAAACAGCGCGATCCGCGCTTTCACCATCGAGGCGAAAAATGCCAGCAAAACCGCTCATCTATCACCCTCCGCGTAGATGATTTCGTGCTTTGCAAGGTTGTTCAGAAATGACAGAACACCATCCGTACACTCCTTTGAGCCCACATCATAATCCGCGGCAATTGCCTCGCACAAATCGCCAACGCAACGTTTTTTCTCAAGAAGCTCCCAAATGCGGGTTCCAACGTGGTTAAAGCCATAGTACTTTCCCGATTCCATATTCATAAGAACCGTTTCACCATCAATTTCGGCAGCTGTGATTCCGCTCTGCCGCATGATGACCGTGTCAAGTTCTAGTGGTTGTTCTGGAAATCTCAAGCATAACCTCCTTGTTCCCCGTCAGCTGTTATAATAATTAATTTTTTAATATAAAACCAATTAATGCTAGATTTGAGGCAGCAACGTTGGGGCTTCCATTTGAACCACCACTATCACGCTTATGGCCTTACGATTGAGTCAGAGATACCCTGTCCACAGTACCAAAAAGCCCCTCCCGGGTCCGCGGATGTAGTGATCCGTTTTGCTGAGGTCCCCAAGAGTTTGCCTAGTGGCAAATGGGTGACTCCATCCCTGCAAGTGAATCACCGCCAGTACCTTGGAATCGGTTCTGATGGCCTCCGCATGCTACTGAATGATGGAAAGGAAGTTCATTTCGATACTCCCCGCCCCAACGAGAGCGCTGAGATCCACTATCTTTTACACACAACCTGCATGTCAGGCATCCTCATCCAGCGTCATATGATAGCCCTGCATGGGAACATGCTGGCTCACGACGGCAAAGCGATTGTTCTTATGGGACACCCGGGTGCGGGCAAGTCAACACTCACCGCCGCCCTTTACCAAAGCGGACTGCAAGTGCTGGGCGACGACCTTATCGCGCTGTCGGTGTTAAATGGCACTGCCTGGGCTCACCCCGGAAACTGCCAAATTAGCCTTCTACCAGATGCACTAGGTCTATTGGGCATTCCTCAAGAGGCCGTATCTCACGAACCCGACTCCAGCAACAAGTATGCGCTCCCAACCAATCGCGTCACATCGGCGAATCTACCAGCAAAAGCCATCTTCCTGCTTCAGCCCGAAGCACGCAACGATATCGTCATCTCCCCCGTTGTCGGCTTAGAAAAATTTGCTCTATTTCGACACAATATTTTTCAGGCTGCTTCCCTGTTTCATATGGGCGTCGCAGAAACCCACCTGCGACATTGTTCTGAGCTGTGCAAAGCGGTGCCCTTGTGGCGGATTTCGCGACCAGAGAGTAGGTCATGCCTAGATGATCTAGTGGCGCGAGTGCATGACTCTTTAAGCAACGACGCTGGTTAAAATCTTTCGGGTATACGCCAGCTGTTCATCCGAGTGAGCGATGCTCACGAACCACGCCTCGAAGCAGGACGGTGGGATGTAGATTCCCTGGTCGAATAGCGACCTGAAAAAGTTGCGGCTTCGTGGCACATCTTGCTGCTGTGCCTCTTCCATCGACCGCACCTCACTTACGCCGAAGAAGAGCGTGGCCATGCTTCCCACTCTTTGAAGGCAGGTATCGGAGATATTGAGTCCATCAAAAAGAAGAGCCGACTTGCGCTCGAGCTCGTCGTAAAACCCGGGTTGCTCTAGGCGTAGAATGGTCTGATAACCAGCTTCCATAGCAACGGGGTTACCCGAGAGGGTGCCCGCCTGGTAGACCGAACC
>JBFIDQ010000127.1:0-8231 GCA_041603795.1 Chlamydiales bacterium | reverse complement strand
CAGCCAGATCAGTTCCGGTAGCATCAGCCTTTTTGCCAAGAACGTTGACAATTAGCATTCCGGCCATAGTGACTCTGTTCTCCTTAAAGCACACGATGGACGTACACAGCAACAACGAAAAAACATATCTTCCTCTTGACAACGAATCTGGTCTAGATCGTTTTATTCTTCTGAATGCTGATGGAATACTTCCCTCATTTGCTGCCATTCCCATGTATGCTTTGGCAGGAAAGGTTGCTGGGTTTGCTCTAGAGGAAAGCTTTAAATATGGCGTGTCCCTATTCCTTATGCCCGCTCTTAGTGGTGTCTTCGCCGGCGCCGCCTCTTTTGTGGTCATCGGGGGCGCATCCTTTATCATAGGCTGGGCAGCCGAAAAGGCGTTTACCAGCTTACACGACCATTACTTCACAGCCCAAGATCCTCAAGATCATGAAACGACCACTGACGCGGCTCTTTCTGCTTTAGCAACAGAGGCAGACCTGCTGGACTAGAGGTGAAAATTTCACTTCTTTTCGAACACGACCCATGGTTCAGTGCAGCCGAAAAGCTCCGCAATTTGCAGCTCGCGACCTTAGTCGGAGCTGCAAAATGGTTATCAGACGTTTTGGGAAAAAATTAGAGACGCTTCGCGAAGCGCTCGTGAATCATTCGACTCGTGCAAACTCGCTCCTTCGGGGGCGAGTAGTCACAACATTTCCCATAGAAGGGGAATGTCGCTTATTAGTCAGCCACCTGTACTATGCACCTATATCGATCTGATGTTCCGATAAAAAGGGGGGGGATCGAATTGTGAGAAGATTTTGCCTCATGATTTGAACCAATTTCGGAACTACTCTTACCGGAGGCGGCGTCAGTTAACAATCCATCGGACCTCTTCCCTGGGGGTATCTGTGCGTACCGGGTTGAGGTTGAAATTCCTATACTCAAGAGAACTAGGGCAAATCATTCGGGAGCATCCACGCCTTGCCTACATGGCAGGCCAGAATAGTCACCACCGCCAAAAGGGTGACTCTCGAGTGGCGAGCGCCAAGGCCCTCCGTAAACCTGCCACACGCGCGAAGAGCCACAGACACCCGCCCGGTTACGGGTGCGAGTCGGGCTACCGCCACCCTCTTGGTTTTTAGTCCGACGAGCCGCTTTTCAAGCTTCCTCACGACCTCATCGATCGTGTCATCGAATGGGACCCTCCCCTTCAGCTGAGCAATGTAGTTCTTCAGGCCGCTCAAGACCGCCCGGTCTTGGATCTCAAGTCCGCAAAATAGAAGGTCATATCCAAATAGAGCTCGCTCATTCATTTCCTTGCCATTGCGGCCTCTCGGGTGAAAGAGACGCGTGCGAATCATAACATTGGTGGCTTGCCGGGTGAGGTGCTCAAAGAGCTCGAGTCGGCTTGCGCAGGTAGCTCTCCAGTCTGGGAAGTTTGAGTATGCACCCACTAGCGTGGACAGAATAACCAGCATTTGCGTCAGGGCCGACTCTATCTCCTGCTGGCTGGGCACTACCTTACTCCTTGTCCCCCCTTGCCGAAAAACCGCTCCATCCGTGATCAGAAGAGCAGCTGTTGAGAGAAGCATTCTAGAGGCGAGGGGGTGGGTTTTCTTTCTGACTTGGTTCTGAAGGGCTGTGATCATCACGACCAACTCTCTCTGCATCCTCAACGTGGCGCTGTGGTCTCCCGTCTCCATTACTGCAAGGTAGTAGTGAAAGAGAATCGAAGAGCGTTGGTGACCTTCTGGAGCAGCAGGGTTGCCCATTGAGCTAACTAACAATTTCATTAGCTCTCCTCCCAGTTGCTGAGAAAGCCGCTGTCGCAGTGCGTTATGATATCCCGGCCTTTCTAGAATAGACTGAAACGCAGCTAACGCTCCGGACTCCACATGTTGATAGAACGCTCCAGCGTTTCCCGTAAGGTTGGCGCGGGCGAAGTCTAGAAAGTGCCTAGATGCCTCCCTACTCCCCAGAAAAGGAAATTCGTAGGCTGACGCCATTACGTGAGCGCGTCCAAAGTTCACCAGAGCTTCCACTGTTTCTTTGGTATGCTCGAGCGAACTGAGCCTTTGAGGATTTTTCTGCAATTCTAGAAGCTCGGCATGCAGTGTATTTGGATTCTGCTCCTGCAGACCACCGACTAGCCTCCGGGCTCGCAGCATAAAAATCAGATGCTGATATTCGCGCGGTTGGAATACCTTTTGGAAATCAGTGCGAACAAACGAGTGCGGTTGCATCAGCCCAAGTGGAAAGCCAACCCAATATTCACCCTTCGATCGATAAGCGGCTCTGCAGAAGGAAGTAAAAGCCCTTAGTATCTCCCGCTTGTCAAGAATAGGAAGCGCAGCGCGCCGCTTGGATGAGAGTGCCTGAGAGATCAGTTCGACCGCGGGGCTCATGAGTTCATTGTTGACCAACGCCGTGACTTGTACATTCAAGCTGAACTGGCGGAACTTGTACTGCTGCGCTAACAGCACCATCTGGTCGAATTCGCTAGCAAAATAGGGATTGCTTTTGCATTTGCTCCGGATTTCGGCCATTTGGATGAGGGTCCTCTCGACTTTCTGCATCGCGTTTGGCTTTTTCTTGCCCCTTAAATGAGTGGCTAGCTGATGTAGTCGATATACTGGCCCCCTCTCTCTATGTTGTGCTGTAACAGAAGGACTAAAAGCGCTGAATTGGCGGGTAAGGTGTAATACGAGCTGCAGCTCATAGTCGACCAAGTTTGGGTTCACCTTTCTGTTGCCTAAATCCAGAAAGATTTTTACACAGGGTTGGTTAGCTTCTGCCGTCGCATTGAGCAGCCTTACCAGCACCTTTTGGTCCCTTTTGGCACCAGAACCCAACCGTTCAATTAGAGCCCAGGCTTCAAGGATCAGAGGCTCTGAACCGGAACGGGCCAGGTGGGTAACAAGGTCCCAGAAGCGCCAACCGGAGGTGACATAGGCCCCTGCGTTTTCGCGGAGGTTCTGGACAATGATTCCTTCTTTTCCCTGTAGGAGAGCTCCTCCAGCTTTTGTGCTAGCGCTGATAACGGAGGAGATCTGCTCGATTGCTGGGCGCGACCTTGAGCCCGGCTCGTTCCGCTCCGCCTTAGCAGGTGCTGCTTTTTTCTGCGTAGCCAGCCTTTCGGGAAAGTACCGCTCAAGCGTGACCCCAGCAGGAACTAATCCACAGCAATCCCCCGAGCGAAGGAGTTTGGCTATTTCCTGCCTTTTGGCACCCTTCGACCGTCTGTTGTCCACCAACCCCCGAAACGACTCCTGTAGCTTGGCGAGGGCTCTTGGTGAGACCTTGAGCTTTTTTACCACGCTTGGGGAAGAATGCGCCTCTAGTAGCATAAAAAACCAGGAAGGGTTCTCCTCGATCAATCCTTGCCCACTCAAAACTTGACGCCAGCAAATTTCTAGGGCCGGCGATTCTCCGATTGTACAGAGGCGATGAAGAATCGCTTGGTGCCGAGCGCCTTGTCTAGGCGCCACAATTAAATAGCGTTGGAAAAGCTCCCATGCTAGATAGGGTTCTGATCCCCCTAGCAACCTGTCTACTGCTATACCAATTGAGGGATGTCCCTCGAATGCTGGTGACTGCCAACGCCCAAGGAGATCTTTTGCCATGCGTGGAAGACCCTCCCGTCCCTCCAGTAAGTGTATTGCTTCCTGTAGCTGGTTGTTGCGTACCAACAGGTCAACCACCTCTGCCACCTCTGGAGAGGAAGATAGCTGGCATAGTTGATCAAGTAGAGGCCGCGCCTCGCGAAGGTGACTCCCTTGATGGGTAAGAAGAGCGTCAACAACCATCTGCCGCAACTCACCTCTATTCGGAGCCCCATTCCAAAGGGAGTGACGGACACTCAAGACCAACAACTGTTGGGCGAGGGGAAAGAGCGTCCCTGAATAGGGGCGCGCCAGGCAAGCACAAATCCGGCCTATAAAGTTCTTTCTAAGAAACGCTTTCACTTCCCTTCGAATCAATGGCACTTGGGGGCCTTCTGTCTTCCTGAGTTTGCTCAGAACTCGCAAGAGCAGATCTGCCTCCGTTTCCGCATCCGGCGTTAGTGGTCTGATCCGGTGGAGCCGACTCCAAACCCCATAACTTCTCAAAGGCTGTGTCGTGACCTGATCGGTCAGCACTCTAACGGGCAGGAAGCTGTAGGCCGAAGTGTCATACTTTTCGCGTAGAATGCGCAGCGTTTCGGGCGTTCCTTTTTTGAAAAGAGACTTGTAGAACGACTCAAAATTGAATGAGGAGGAGTCTCCATTGGTTAAAGCGCGCAGCTCCTCAACAATCTCCGCCAGGGCGACGGACCCACTACCCGCTAGGCAATATCTCCTCAGACTAGTGATCGCTAGCGCCAGGGTTTGTGGGCTCCTAAGAGCCAGCAGGGATTCCGGAATAAGAAGCGCAATCCGCCGGTTCAATAGGGGTGACGGTGAGACCCTCCCTTGAAGGGCTAGCAAACTGAGTGAAAAAAGGTAGCCGTGTGGACCACACCTAAGACGCAATGTTTGCTCCACCATTCTCTCAACCGCCCGTGCTGACAATCCCGCTGCCTCTAGCGCTCTGACCGTCTCCGGCCTCGCTTGCTGAGACCTCTTTGAGGGGCTCAGCAAGCCTAAATGGTGGTGAATAAAGGGAAGGAAGTGCCGAAGGAGATCTTTCTCATTGCTCTCTTCACCGAAGGCGGCAATCCTTTTCAGAATCCGCCCGTAGGCAGCTGAGGAATCCGTGGGCAACCAGAGGTGGTGACGTCGACGTTTTCCCTGCCACACGACATTCATTCTCTGGCTGCCAAGAACCGTAATTAAATCGATCGATGCGTTTGCTAAAGGCTGTTGGGTTAATCGTTGGGTGGCGTAGGAGAGAGCCATACATAATGTGAGTAGATCTCGCAGGAAGGGGAGGTCAATCTCCTCAGCGGCATAGGATCTGCTTAGAATCACCCATGGGGTGGGCTGAGCGGAATCCTCTGTTTTACTGTTTAATACTTGTTGAACACTACAACGCAGTCCTTTTTCCAGGGCGCGGATCTGATGGTTGGAAAGGTCTTCAATGTCAGCTTCTAGCAAGCTGCTTCTCGCATTGACGGCGTAGAATAGAGCGGCTACAGGGTCCTGCTCATGATGGGAAATTATACTAGGAGCGAAGTTCCTAGTTAATGAAGAGAGCCGGAGTTTCCACAAGTGCTGGAGCAGCGCTCGGTCCCTGATGTGGCCTCCGCGCGTAATTCTAGAGATCAGCGAGTCGAGAGCATACTCATCCAATTGTTTTGCATTCTGGGCAATAATCACTCGCTGGAGATAGGGAAGAAAACACTCCATCGGGTTCCTATAGCCCGGGGTAATTGGGACAATGGGGTTTGTTAGATCCTCGATTAACCAACGACCTATGCGAAGTGCGATTCCATCAGCATTAAAAAGGCTGGCACGCCCAAATTGCCCAAGTTTTAGGTCAAACCGCCTTTGGCCGCCGTCACCGATGGTGATCAAAAGGAAGTTGTTCCCCTTGTCGACAAATTTGCGATAGCCTAACAGAAAGTGTTTTCGAACAAATTCGATTCCTTCCGGTGAGTTGGAAAGCGGATACTCGGGGTTCGCACAGTTGAATTGAATCAGTAGATATTGACAGACAAGGTCTGAAACGCTCTGCAGCACCTTGTTTGCTCCCGCAGGAGGAAAGGCAATTGGGCAACGAAGATCGACATCGCAATAGCTCGCGTCTCTCTCTTGACACACCTGCTTGGTCAGCGAAAGCACCTCTGCTTTTTCACGGGGTGATCGCTGGACCCCGAGCGCACGGTCCATCGTCGCGAGCAAAAACTCATCGGATAGGCATGCTCTAGCGCCACTTCCCACCAGCTCCACGTCTTGCACGAGACCTCGGAGTTGGGCAGCCAAGAAGCGAAATAGACCCTGAAGTGAAATCATTGGGCCCCGCCTCCCAACAACAGCACGCATAGATAGAACAAAGGAAGGGAGAAGCAGTAGACCGACTTTTTTTTTGTCGCCAGAAGAAAGTCGGGGCAGCACGCCCGGATGAAATCCCTTTTTTGGAACCCCCCGCTCATTTACAACCCCCACTCGAAATAGGACCGTCCGCAACTCATCCTGCTTAGAAGGAAGAGTAGCATCGGCTGAGAACCCCTTAAGCTCACGGAGCCCTCGCTCCAGCGAGGGCGGCGGTGTTGCCTCCGCCCTATCATAGGCGGGGCGAGAGGAAGAAGAACTGTGGCTAGGGTCGCCCGAGGACGCAGAGCAATAGATACTCACTGATAAAGGAAAGTTGTTGTTTTGTTTAATAAAGACACAATTATATCTACTTCCAAGATAATTTTCAATGAAATCCATATGATTGGGGGTGACCGCTCAGCCCCCCGCCAGGATACCTGCAAAGTGCAAGCGTTTAGCCTTCCTACCCTCAAAACGCCTGAGATCCGGAGGGACTTTTTCAGTGGAAGGCGGAAAAAGTCCCACCGGATCTCGCAAGATCAGGTGAAGGAAGTTGAGAAGTTGCTTAACAATAGACCCCGAAAAGTGCTAAAATTTCTGACACCTATAGAGGCTTTCGAAGCTTTAAGCCAGCGGTTCGAAATTGTCGCACCTCATACTTGAATCGGCGGTGAACAAACAGAGCACGGTATTAGGGTACGCTTATTCAGCCCAACCTAGATGTTTTTTCATCACATAGTTTCTCAATAACACACCGTTGTGCAACTTTGTATTTGGCAGTCTAAAATCGAGACAATGCGCAATTTAAAATCGAGAGGCAGGTCTGGATCAAAACCAGCTTCAAAATGGTAAGTTTTGCTTTTGACAAATCAACCATGAGGCTGAAGGACATGCTAAGAATGAACGAGGTAAATAAGATCAGAAAGGCGTCTCGCAATAGCGAAACGATTAATCGGGGTTGTAAGCCCAAACCGGCCGAAAAGACCGAGCCATTCGTAATCCGCGATATCCGCCGCATGCGTCGTCGTTTTTCGTATATTTGGCCTAATAGAGAGAGCAGCAGGCTACCTTCGTCGAAAGATTTGAGCCTTTGATTCTAGTGTGATGTAACGTCCGATAATGTATGTTATGTTGCTTTAATCCAGCAAACATACTTCCGAGATCAGCTGATAGCTCTTGCCATATAACCAAAATCTATGATTCTCATAGCCTAAATTACTAGCCTATTCTTCATACGTAGGACGCAAAACAGCTGGCCAAACAGAGCCACCATGTCATTCTACTCAACGAGAAAATACTGCAAACATAACCTTCCGGTCAATCGAAAATTTTGAGTCAAGGGCTTTCTCGTTTGGAAATCACTGTGTAGACATGGCTGTGGAGCTAATTTTTCTTCGTGTCTAATCTTTATGCAAATTGTGCTATTCAGCGCGACTGCCAGGACGTCCGGTGTTTTCATCCTAATTGATTGTCATTAGATATTGCTGTTTTTGTTTCATTCTCAAACAAGAATAGAAAGATTTAATCAGGTTTGTTTGCGGAAACATCTCGATAATTATAAGAACTTGAATTTTAATTATATGCTTGTTATAGTGTCTTATAATAAACGAACCATTCCAAAATGGAGCTGATTGGTGAAATTCAAGAAAGTTATAGATGAATATCTGGTCTATATCGAACATGAACTGCTCTTTTCTCCGCATACTATTGGGGCATATCGCCGAGATTTGGCCAAATTCTCCTCCTTCCTAAGAGATCGAGGCTTGGCATCCTTCACTGACGCCAAGTATATCGATCTTTTGTGCTACATGAAGGAGCTGGAGAGTAGCGGATACGCTAATATCTCCGTCATAAGAAACATCAACGCTGCCCGATCACTCTTTCGCTTCCTCATCAACGAAGACATTATCGAGGAGCACGTTATCCTCGATCTACCGATCCCCAAAGCCGGCGAAACTCTGCCGAACGTACTTTCTAGAGACGAAATTGAGCGCCTGATGGTGCAACCTGACCAATCCAAGGAAACCGGGCTCCGAACACTTGCCATTATGCGAGTCATGTACGAGAGCGGCCTCCGTGTCGCAGAAGTGTGCGATCTTCAGGCGTCCGAAATAGAGGGTGAGTTTATACGAGTCAATGGCAAGGGTGGAAAGCAACGCCTTGTCCCCATTGGTGATCGGGTAGGAGAGGAGCCTCCCGGCCCCTCGTCCCCCCACACCACCGGGCATACGGATCCGTACCACGGCGGTTCCTAAACAGCAGCGTTCATAGCCACCGCCCTTGATTTGGACGACT
>JBFIDQ010000126.1:0-8268 GCA_041603795.1 Chlamydiales bacterium | reverse complement strand
GTGTGGATTCGCATCTTTCCCCTAAAGCCTGTTTCGAAGAAGCCGGCTGAAACCCGTATGGGTAAGGGAAAGGGCGCTCCTGACCACTGGGTGGCCCCTGTGCGCCCTGGACGTATTCTCTTCGAGGTGGGCAATGTGCCCAAAGAGGATGCGCAGAATGCAATGCGTCGCGCAGCAGCTAAGCTGGGATTGCGCACGCGTTTTGTGGAACGAGTAGAGACGGCGTAAGGAGAGGAACTCATGAATAAAGCCCAGGAATTTCGCGATCAGTCTGTTGAGGAGCTAGAAATAGCAACTCTAGACCTAAGTAAGGAGATCTTTGATCTCCGCAACTCGATGCGCCAGGACTCGAAAGTTTCGAATCCAAACCGGATTAAGGAAGCGCGTAGAGAAGTTGCGCGGATTAAGACAATCATCGGCGAGAAGAAACGCTCAGTAAAGGCAGTATAGTACGATGCAAACGGAAGAACGCGCTAAGCGCAAAACAAGAACAGGGACAGTGGTCTCGGATAAGATGAACAAGACCGTAGTGGTCAATGTGTCACGCCGAATTCGCCACGCCGAATATAACAAAATTGTCAACGTGGACAGAAAATTCTACGCTCATGACGAGACGGAGACAGCGAAGATTGGGGATACGGTGACCATCGTGGAAACACGTCCCCTCTCTAAGACGAAGCGCTGGCGCGTCGTGGCAAGCGAGAGTTAAGGAAAAGAGGCAACGATGATTCAGCAAGAAACAGAACTTTTGGTGGCGGATAACTCAGGCGCCAAAAAAGTAAAGTGCTTTAAGGTCCTAGGTGGATCTAAGCGGCGCTTTGCGGCAGTGGGTGATATCGTGGTCTGCTCAGTAAAATCAGCAGATCCAGGTAGCGCCGTCAAAAAAGGTGAGGTCCATAAGGGAGTAATCGTTCGTACGAAGAACTACATCCGCCGCGCGGATGGCTCTCGTATTCGATTCGACTCCAATGCACTCGTCCTACTAAATGCAAAGGGTGAGCCTATGGGTACTCGCATCTTTGGAACGGTAGCACGTGAGTTGCGCAAGAAGTTCCTCAAGATTTGTTCGATGGCACCGGAGGTAATCTAATGAGTAAGTCGAAAGCAGCAAAAAAACCGGTCCAACACAACAAGTGGGTTCGTAAGGGATCTCGAGTGATTGTCCTCGCAGGTAATGATAAGGGACGCGCTGGCGTAGTTCTTTCTCGTACCGGCGTGCGTGCAATCGTGCAAGGTCTAAACGTGCGCAAGAAACACATGAAGGCTCAGGGGCAAACTCCGGGTCGGATCATGGAAATCGAGGCTCCTCTCCATCTTTCCAATCTGCAACTTTGCACGGATGATGATCAACCTATTAAGGTGAAGGTGCAACAGAATGGCGATGAGAAGAATTTGATCTACACCGTTAGTGGTGCAGAGACAGTTCTTCGCTCGGTAAAAAAGGCGTAGGGGGATAAAAAGAAATGTCACGATTAAAAAAACGCTATAATGAGGTCATCAAGTCTGAACTGAAAGAGCAGTTCGAGATTGGTAACGTCATGCAGGTGCCAAAGCTGAAAAAGATTGTCATTAACATGGGGATCGCAGAGGTCACCAAGGAAAAGAATCTTGTTCAGGATCACAAAAATGAACTGGAACAAATTGCAGGCCAAAAGCCTATTATTTGTCCGGCACGTAAGTCTGAGGCAGCCTTTAAGTTAAGAGAGGGGATGCCTGTCGGTATCAAGGTAACTCTTCGCGGCACCCAGATGTACGATTTCGTAGATCGCTTTTGCAACGTTGCAGCGCCTCGAGTTCGAGATTTCCGTGGTTTCCCTACTAAGGGTGACGGACGGGGCAACTACACCCTAGGATTGGATGATCAGCAAATGTTTGTTGAACTCAACCTTGATAAGGTGAAGCGGTCTCAGGGAATGCATATCACGTTTGTGACAAGTGCTGAAAATGACGAGCAGGGGATCGAACTACTTCGCCAGCTCGGCATGCCATTTAAAGACAAAGAAGTAATCATAGCCCCAGCGGCGTAACGAGAAGGAGTGATAATATGACAGTAACAGATCCCATCGCTGATCTCCTCACCCGCATTCGCAACGCGTCGCGTGCACAACATCGCTACGTCGATATTGGGTGGAGCAAGATGAAGGAAGAGATCGCAAAGGTCCTCAAAGAAGAGGGTTTTGTGAATGACTACATGGTGAGGAAAGAGGGCTCCATTGGAACCCTCAGAGTGCTTCTTCGCTATTCTAAGGACCGTGAATCTGTGGTTCGTGGCCTAAAGCGGGTTTCTAAGCCTGGATGCCGCAAGTATGTACAGCGTGGAGATATCACTAAGGTCCTTGGTGGACTTGGTATCTCTATTGTGACCACCTCTAAAGGGGTGATGACAGGTGCTCGTGCTCGGCAGGCCGGCGTCGGCGGCGAAACTTTATGTAATGTTTGGTAGGAGGAGATCTAGATTATGTCACGTAAGGGAAGAAATCCTATTGAACTGCCTAAGGGAGTCGAACTTAAGTTCGCTGCCGATAAGGTGATTGTAAAAGGCCCCAAGGGCACGCTCGAACAGATCGTGCAGAAGGGACTTGAACTACAGATCGAAGACGGTAAAGTTACCGTCGCTGTCGATAGTAAGCTAAAGGAGTGGTTGCCGGGTGCTCAGGGACTCTATTGGTCGCTGATCAACAACATGGTAACCGGTACGACTACTGGTTTCACGAAAAACCTGGAGCTAATCGGAGTGGGTTATCGCGCAGCAGTGAAGGGGCAAGACCTCGATCTGCAGCTTGGTTTTAGTCACCCAACAGCTCTTAAGATTCCTCAAGGAATCGAAGTCAAAGTTGAAAAGAACACGAAAGTGGCCATTATGGGTGCCGACAAGCGTCTTGTTGGTCAGTTTGCAGCAGAAGTTCGCTCGCTGCGGCCGCCAGAGCCTTATAAAGGTAAGGGCGTACGCTATGCAGATGAGTATGTTCGCAGAAAGGCCGGTAAGGCTGGTAAGAAGTAAGGAATAAGATCATGAGTATGAAAAGTCTAACAAAAAAAGATCGCCTTCGTCGCAAGCGTTCGTTCCGAGTTCGTAAAAGACTCAATGGGACGGCGGAATGCCCAAGACTCTGCGTTAACAAGACAAATCAGAATGTCTTTGTTCAGATGATTGATGACGTTGAGGGAAAAACTCTTGCTTCGGCATCGACAATCAGCAGGGATCTTCGCGAAGCGAAGGTGACTACGAAGAATAAAACATCAGCGCGTGCCCTCGGTGAACACATCGGAAAGGTGGCAGTGGAGATGAACATTGAACGTGTGGTCTTTGATAGAGGCCATTCCAAGTACCACGGGATTCTCGCAGAGCTGGCCGACGGCGCAAGAGAATCAGGACTGAAGTTCTAGGAAGAGGAAAACGAATATGAGCTACCAGGGTAACAAGGGCAGATCTAGACAGGAGCCCAGCGATGGACTCGAGGAAAAAGTTCTCTACATCAATCGCTGTTCGAAGGTCGTAAAGGGTGGACGTAAGTTCAGCTTTTCGGCACTCATTCTTGTGGGTGATTGTGCTGGACGCGTAGGTTTCGGCTTCGCTAAGGCAAATGAGTTGACTGACGCTATCCGCAAAGGCGGAGAGAATGCGCGTAAAAATATGATCACGTTTGAGATGGATGGTACGACCATTCCTCACGAGATTATTGCCCAACATGATGGAGCAAGACTTCTATTGAAGCCTGCTCCTGAAGGCACAGGATTGATTGCAGGCTCTAAGCCGCGTGCAGTTCTTGAGCTAGCGGGAGTGAGGGATGTTGTAGTGAAGAGCCTAGGTTCAAACAACCCTCTGAATATGGTGCGAGCAGTCTTTAAGGCGCTGAAAGGCTTGCGTAATCGTGAAGAATCGAAGTTGTTGAGGACGGGATCATGAGCACACTTTCCAATTTATCAAATAGTTCGCGTCCCAATAAGACGCGTCGACGTGTAGGCCGAGGAACCGGCTCCACCGCTGGAAAAACGTGTGGTCGTGGAACGAAGGGCGCAGGAGCTCGCTCGGGACACAAGCGCCGCCTCGGTAATGAGGGTGGACAAGTTCCTCTCTGGCGTAAAATGCCTACTCGTGGCTTTACTCGCGGTCGCTTTAAGAAGACAATTGATTCTGTCAATTTGAAGCAGATCGAGGGAGCCTACCTTGAGGGTGAACTCGTCAGCGCGCAGACACTGCGTGATCACGGAATTCTTAGTGGACCGATGCGTCCGGTAAAAGTTCTAGGTGATGGCGAGCTGACCAAGAAGGTGACGATCGAAGCCAATGCCTACTCGGCAGGGGCTAAAGAGAAGCTAGAGAAGCAAGGGATCTCCTACTCGGTAGTCGAGTAGGGTCCCGTTTTAGTTTGGACCACGTACTGACAACCGAAAAAGGAAGCTATGGACGCCATTCGACGAATATTTCAGGTCCCTGATCTTAGAAAAAAGATCAGTTTTACCCTTCTTATGCTAATTGTCTGCCGGATAGGTGGATTCATTCCTGTGCCAGGAATCAACGGGGAAGTGGCGGTAAGATTTTTCCGCCACGCCACCGGTGGTGGACAGAACCTGTTTCAGATGGTTGATGTCTTTGCGGGAGGAGCATTCTCGCAGATGACGGTTACCGCACTGGCGATTATTCCTTACATCTCTGCGTCGATTATCATGCAGCTCCTCGTAGCCATCCTTCCAGGGTGGCAGCGAGAGGTGCGAGAAAATCCACAGCAGGGGCGTCGGAATATTAACAAGAGAACGCGGCTCTTTACCTTAGCGTTGGCGAGTTTTCAGTCGCTATTGCTAGCTAGGTACGCGATACAGCTTAATCAGAGCCACCCTGGTATTGTGGTGGCAGATCTGCTCGACATCCAAGCATTTGGGGTGCCGTGGCTCTTCTTTCTTATTGTCATGACGACCATGGCGACAGGTACGATGTTCCTGATGTGGATTGGAGAGCAAATTACGGAGCACGGGATCGGAAACGGGATCAGTTTGATTATCTCGATTGGAATCATTTCGCAGGTGCCGGCAGCTCTTGGACAGATCATACAGCAGCTGAATTTGTCGTCGCAGGAGCCTGGACAGATGTCGCTTGCTCACGTGGTCATCCTGCTCTCTATCTTTGTCGTGGTGACGATCGGAACGATTCTGATCATTCAGGGACAGAGGAGGATTCCGCTGCAGTATGCACGCAGAGTCGTGGGGCGCCGCGAGGTGCAGGGCTCAAGTGCGTACATACCGCTGAAGATTAATTATGCTGGAGTTATTCCAGTTATTTTTGCCTCGTCACTGCTTATGTTCCCAGCAACGCTGTCACAGTTTGCCGGACCAGGTAGTTGGTTTTCTGGACTGCAGAACTGACTTGTTCCTGGGCATGTGGTGCATACGATTGGCTTTGTATTGCTCATCATTTTCTTCACGTATTTTTGGACGGCGACGCAGTTTCATCCCGACCAAATTGCGTCAGATATGAAGAAGAATGGAGCGTTTATTCCTGGGGTGCGTCAGGGTAAGCCTACACAAGATTATTTAGAGCGCACTATGAGCCGTATTACGCTTATTGGTGCATTGTTTTTGGCGGGTATTGCGGTACTCCCAACGATTATTGGTAATCTCATGGGTGTCTCCGGAAGTATTACTTACTTCTTTGGAGGTACAGCCCTTTTGATTATTGTTGGGGTGATTCTCGATACGATGAAGCAGATTGAGTCACAACTCTTGATGCGCCGCTATGATGGGTTTATGAAGAAAGGAAAAGTGCGCGGAAGATAGCAAAAATAGGTTCAGAAGTGATTCTGACGTTGCGATCATTGGCGTAAGATGGTATAATTTTTGACAACATTCAATAGATAAGGTTAGGAGACGGGAATGCCTCGCGTCATCGGGATTGATATCCCTAATAAGAAGCGGCTAGTAATAGCGCTTACGTACATTTATGGAGTTGGAGACACTTTGTCTTCACAGGTTATTGATAAGCTTGGATTTAATCCGAGCATGCGGGCTGAAGAGCTGACGCAAGATGATATTGCGCGTCTCAACTCGCTGCTTACGGGTGGAGAGTACATGGTTGAGGGTGACCTCAGACGTTTCAATCAGAACAACATTCAGCGTTTGATCAGCATTCACTCATACCGTGGACTGCGCCATCGCGCAGGTTTGCCGGTACGGGGGCAACGCACGGGTACAAATGCGCGCACACGTAAGGGCAAGCGGAAAACCGTAGCCAACAAGAAGAAATAAGAGAGGAGTCTTATAATCGTGGCAAAACAAACCACAGGCAGCAAGGCGGTCCGCCCCCGCAAGAAAAATGCTCGACACGTCCCTATGGGCGTGGCTCATGTTAAGGCGACGTTTAACAACACCATCATTTCGATTTCGGACCCAGCAGGGAACGTTATTTCTTGGGCAAGCGCTGGAAAGGCGAACTTCTCGGGTTCTCGTAAGTCTTCTGCTTTTGCGGCGACTGTTGCGGCTCAAGATGCAGCTAAGGCAGCAATGGCAATGGGAATGAAGGAGCTTGAAGTGAGTCTTCGTGGTCCTGGAGCAGGTCGTGAATCGGCGGTCCGTGGACTTCAGAGTTCTGGGTTGATTATTACAGTGATTCGGGACAAAACACCGGTGGCTCACAATGGATGCCGTCCGCGTAAGAAACGTCGGGTATAAGGGGGAGATTCCAATGGCAGTAAAATACGGTGCATTTGAAATGCCTGAGACTAGTGTTTTGGAGGAGGATAAAGCCACTCCAACACACGGTCGATTTATCGTGGAGCCGTTCGTGCAGGGCTTTGGCCATACGGTCGGCAATGCCATGCGGCGCATGCTTTTAGGCTCTCTCGAGGCGCCGGCGATTGTTTCGGTCTTTATCGAAGGAGTTCTCCACGAATACCAGCCCATCGAGGGTGTGGTCGAGGATATGACCAATGTCATTCTTAACTTTAAGGGTGCGTTGCTACGTCGTCTACCAATGGATGACATGGCTGCTTCCCGCGAGATGCGCGCGATTACTTCGGTAGTCGAGGTGACGCAGGAAATGCTTGACAAAGGTAACGGAAGTTACTCGGTTACTGTCGGTGAGATCGTTCCAGATGGCTATTTTGAGGTGGTTAACCCAAACCATCACCTGTTTACTGTGACATCCCCTCTTCGGAAGGAAGTCGTGGTTAAGGTGGCGATTGGCCGTGGCTACGTTCCTTCTGAGCGACATAATCTAGCTGACAAGGTGGCGAGTGAAATCGTTGTCGACTCCGCTTTCTCGCCAGTGCGCCTAGTGAACTACTACGTGGAAGACACGCGGGTAGGGCAGGACACAGACTTCGACCGCCTTGTTTTGGAGGTGGAGACTGATGGCCGCATTACGCCACTAGAGGCTGTTAGTTTTGCCTCGCAGATCGGTATTAAGCACTTCAAAGTCTTTGATAAAGTTAAGACCCACACGCTCACCTTTGATGAAGGGGATGAGGACGGTGAAGGTGGAGCTAACGAGCTAATGGACAAGTTGGCGCTTCGAATTGACGAAATTGAATTGTCAGTTCGTTCGACAAACTGTCTTAGTGGCGCAGATATTGAGACAATCGCTGAGCTGGTAACCATTCCTGAGCGGCGCTTACTTGAGTTCCGTAACTTTGGAAGAAAGTCGCTCAAGGAGATCCATGCAAAATTGCAGGAGATGGGCCTTGGTCTTGGTATGGACCTCTCACGCTACGGTGTGACAGAGGAAAATGCGCGTGAGATGATGGCGCAATATTTAGAAGCGAAGGGGAACGGAGTCAAAACTGATGACGCCGATGAACCTGAAATTGAGGTGGAGTAAATAATTCGATGAGACATCGTAAAAAAACAATTAAATTGGGCCGTAATGGCTCGCATCGTCGCTGCCTATGGGCAAACATGCTCAAGTCACTTATTGAGAACGGACGCATGGAGACGACAGTAATAAAGGCTAAGGCTCTACGCAGCCATGCGGATAAGATGATTACGCTAGCCAAGAAGAACACGCTAGCCGCTCGTCGTGCCGCAATAGCGGAGATGATGGTGCGCTTCAATCCATTGACTCCTAAGGAGCAGCGTGCAGCTAAAGAAGGCAACACGGCGGCTTACAACGGAGATCGTCAGGTTGTTGGGAAGCTCTTCGGTGAGCTTCGTGAGCGCTTTGAAGAACGTAACGGCGGTTATACTCGGGTGACTCGCACTCGTACTCGCACAGGTGATGGGGCAGAAATGGCCATCATTGAGTGGGTATAACTCCCCAAGATTTATTGAAGCCCCGAC
>JBFIDQ010000125.1:0-8319 GCA_041603795.1 Chlamydiales bacterium | reverse complement strand
TGCCGTCAAAACGGCATGGGAAAAGGTTTAATATGAACTCAAATCTATCTGGAAGCCAGGAGGGGCTGGCGGTGAATTTCTAACTAGAATGTCACACCCCAGCCACAACCCAGTTCGTGACTCAAATTTTGAGACCTTAAGATAAGCGCCCATTCCTTTAACAGCTTTCGTGTGACCTCCGCCTTGCACAGCAATCTTTTCGGCTGGAACAATTCGCGTAGCAACTCCATTTACCGTTGCTTCCAACGTGTGATTGCGCACGCACTCGTTCAGGTTCCTGAATTTTTCTTGATTGTCTGCCCCTTGCACAAAGTTCAAGTTTTCTATAGCCACAATATCGATCTCCGCTAATATCTGTATATAAGTATTATTATATAAATAATTTTAATTTATTACAACAATGCTCCAAATATACTCTTGAACATCCAACAAAAAATTTTGGTCAATTTAGCGCAAGCGATTGAATATCAAATGAATGTAATCACTTTAGCGCAGCGACGCGCCCGTCCCGTTAACCCTAAAAAACGACCAAACCTCGCCCCGACAAGGGGAAACACGGCCCTCGCCGCTATTGTGAAAATTATGGTAAGCTTGCGTTTCGATACGTCAACAAGGAGACCATTATGACATCCGTCGGACTTCACCCCTCACCTATCAATCAGCTTCTTGAACAGCGCTACTGCAAGCTAGCCCTTCCGATTACTGGGGCAGAAATTTCACAGGTAATGGAGGCTTTTTCAAAATTTCTTGAGGAACCGGAAGAGGTCAAGCGTCAAATTGCATTTAGCATCAATCCTTCGCATCGACGTGGGGATATCGGCTATGTACATCGCGACTCCAATGACGATATTTATAACGACGATAAAGAGTACTTTCACTACCACCCTGGCATCGACAAACGCTATCCAGACTTGCTTGCAGAAAACCCAACAGTCGCCCGCTTTTGTGACCTAGCCAAACCTATTTGGATAGCGGCGCGTGATCGAACAAAAGCATTTCTTTCTGAGCACGCCGATACCTTCAATCAGATCCACGAAGGGATCTTTGACACGGAAGAGCCTCACATCCAGCTACGGTTTTTACGCTACTTTTATCAAAATCCGGGTCGACACCTAGCCAGGGGGCATTACGACGCAGGATCCTGCACGCTCGCAATCGCAGAAAGTGATCCTGGACTACGTATTGGTGCCGATGAAAAGCACCTAGAGCCTGTGGAGCATCGCGATGGGGAGGGGATTTTTATGATGGGGCGCAACTTTCCGATCACCGCCAACCCTAAGTTTTTGCCTTCATGGCACGATGTCATTCAACTTGGAGAGACCATTGAAACGCGCTCTTTCTCCAGATGGGCACTCGTCTCATTCTTCTCTGTCACTGGTATGAGCACGGTCAGCAGGGATAAAACTCACAACCCAACCCTTTCTTAAATTTCCGTACTCAAGAGTGAGCGACGCACCTATTGTGGACTCCAATTTAATAAGGTATGCGCGGTCGCCATGCCTTTAATATCCGGGCGACTCTGTGCCTATGGGAAGGGTGGTTGCAGAGCCACTACTCTTCCAGGGAGACTGTTTTATCGAGGACTTCTCGCGTGCAGAAGACCGGAATGTCGTTCATAAGTGCGATGGTGATGCAGTCAGACGGCCGCGCATCGATTTCAACAATCTGAGTAATCTCACCCATTTTTTGCTCAAGAAAAAGGCGAGCAAAGTAGATCGTGTCTTGGATATCACTGATGACCACTTGCTTCACCGTGACATGAAGCCCTTTGAAGATCATTTGTATCAAGTCGTGGGTCAACGGACGCGGCTTCTCTACACCCGTAAGGTACATTTGGAGGGTGCGACCGATCCCTGGATCCGTATAAATGGCAAAACGCTTTTCCTCGGTTCCCAAAATAACAACCGTGTAGGAACGCGTCTGCATGATCTTATCAAATGTGACCGGGATCAGTTCCGTACCCAACGCATCTTCCTCTGTCGCTTCAACCTGATTCTAGAGCGAGATTACTTTTGTGTCACTCGACAATCTCAACTCGCCCGTCTTCATACCCTACGATGACCCTACCCGCGACATCGAAGAAGAAGCCCGTTTCCACAACACCAGGTGTAGCAAGGATCGTCTGATGGGCCGCCTCTGGGGAATCGATGGGCTGACCAAAAGGAATATCGACGATGTAGTGGCCCTCATCCGTGATGAAAAAAGTGCCATCCGAGCCCTTTCGTATTCCTCCTGTAAACCCTTGTGCTTCCAGACGCTTCAACGTGGATGCCGCGCCGAAGCGGACTATTTCGACAGGAAGTGGAAAAGCGCCAAGGGCTTCGACCCTTTTGCCCTCGTCGATTACCACCACCATCTCCCGACTAGTCACTGCAATGATCTTCTCGCGCAGCAGCGCCCCGCCACCACCCTTGATCATTCGCTTCTGCCCATCGATTTCATCCGCGCCATCGACCGTGAGGTCAATTTCTGTCACCTCCTCCATATCGACCATGCGAATACCACCCGCCTCTGCTTGGCTTTTGGAGCGTTCTGACGTAGCTACTGCCGTAATTGACAGCCCCTTCTGCGTTAACGCGATGAGTCGCTCTATGAAGTAGGTTGCCGTAGAACCGGTGCCTAAACCCACTAGCATTCCATCTTCAACCAGCTCAGCAGCTTTGTACCCGACAGCTTGCTTGATCTCGTCCTGATTCTTTCTTCTTGCTGCTGGCATCGAGAACTCCTTTTGACGTAACTATTTCAGACTGCCCAAGGAAAGGCAAGTTTACTATACTGTACCCATGACTACCTTATCTGATCTCACAGCTTTCTCAAACACCCTATTGCAGCCCGAATTATTTAAGGACTACTGTCCGAACGGGTTACAGGTAGAGGGCAAGCAGAACATTGGCTCAATCGCCACAGCAGTATCTGCCAGCCTAGAAACAATAGAGAAGGCAGTTCAAGCAAACGTGGACGCACTCATCTGCCACCATGGCATGTTTTGGAAAGGCGACCCTTATCCCATAGAGGGAACAAAAAAGCGTAAGCTTGAATTACTTATGAACGCAGGTATTTCTCTACTCGCCTACCACCTTCCTCTCGACGCGCATCAAGCGGTTGGGAACAACTGGCGAGCTGCTCGCGATATGGAGTGGAGCGATTGCAGGGCTTTCGGCGAATTCAATGGCACTCAAATTGGGGTACAGGGAAGTGTAGTGGAATGCAGTGCGGCAGAGATGCTGAAGCAGCTTGAACGCTATTACGGCCACCCGGCCCATCACGCCCCAGGGGGAACACATCCCATTCGAAACATAGCTCTGATCTCTGGGGGCGCCCACAAGGCCATCGAGGAGGCTGCTCGTGCCGGAGCAGATGCGTTCATTACAGGTTCCTTTGACGAACCCATCTGGCATCTAGCTAAAGAAGAGGGAATTCATTTCTTCGCCATGGGCCATGCCGCAACAGAAAGAGTTGGACCACGCGCTCTAGGTGAGCACCTGGAAGCAGAACTCGCGATTAAGCATACATTTATTGAAGTGGAGAATCCTTTTTAGTCGCTATCCTCGGCAGGGACGATTCGACCGCGAAGAGAACTTTCCTCCTCAGGCGGTGCTACTGGTAGCAGCTTGTCCCTTAACTCCTTCACAAACTTGCTAGACGTCGTGGCAGGGTGCACATTCTCATCGAAGAGCTCGATATTTTTTTCCTTTAAGCTCACTCGATCCGAAGCATTGCGCTCGATCCAGCGATAGATTTGGCGCCTTACCTCCTTCAGCTTTTCCGGATTGAAGAGTTCACGCTCCTTACTCAACTTTTTTTCCAGCTTCTGGCGTGCTCGCTTAATGTTGTCGCTTTCTTCAGCCTTCTCAGCCATCTTCGCCCCTTTAGTGATCTCAATATATAAATATATTATCTGCCTGTTAAAGTCGCCCCTCCACCTCGAGCTTTTTCCAAAGAGCAAGCGCATCCTCAGAAGCATTTTCCACTTTGCACTCATGGCCGAGCTCAACATCGAAGTAGTTTCCTTCGATATGGTTACTGGAATAGGAGGCCACCATCTGATGAAAGAGAGCATTGATCCCATGCTCATCACGCTGAGCCTGATCAAAACGGAATCCACACTCAAGAGGAAGGTAGTCCTCATCAACAAAGCGCTCAGCTGCAAGGCGCAACGCCTCACTGATCTGACTCGCCTCTAGCTCTAGCGGCAGCTCCTTACCGGAGCGGCTTTCCTGGAACCACCGATAGGTATCGCCTACCCTACGAAGAAATAGATAAACAGGGTGTCCATCGGGCCCCTGATAGCGAGCCACATGGATCAGTTTATTGGCCATGCTGCTCTTCCTCAATCTCCTCTTGCAGCTCGGCAACAGCCTCCTGTGGAGCCTCCTTGCGAATGTGCAGGACCTCACGTACGAAGAGGGTCATTGCGCCCGGGATAGCAAGCACATAGACCCACGGAAACGCAACCTGGGCGACGCCAAGGAAGCAGATGAGCGATAACGCAGCATCAAAAGGGCGCTCTCGAACAAGCTGACGAACTGCCAGCGCAATGCCAAGGGAGAGTGTGCCTCCTATCCATAAATTTCCCACAAAATAGGAGAGGCACATCCCTCCGAGAAAGAGGCTTAAAAAAAGACCATTTGCACGCTGACGGGAAAGACGGGGAATTGGTGTACTCATGAACTCATACTAGTTCTTAGTCGAAAATTCGACAACACCTTGACAACACCCAATGTGAGCTCTATGTTCTCAGATAAATAACAAAGGAGCTCATCATGGCATTGCAACTAGGCGATTTCGCACCAGACTTTCAAGCGGACACCACAGAAGGACCGCTCTCCTTCCACGAATGGCTTGGAGACAGCTGGTGCGTCATTTTTTCGCATCCTAAGGATTTTACCCCCGTTTGCACAACGGAGATCGGCACAGTAGCCAAGATGAAAGGCGATTTCGATAAGCGCGGAGTGAAGGTCATTGCACTAAGTGTCGACTCCTGTGCCGACCACACCTCGTGGGTCCTTGACGTCAACGAAACACAAGGTACCACGGTCAATTTTCCTTTGATAGCTGACCAAGATGGTAAAATTGCGACTCTATATGGAATGATCCACCCCAAAGCCGAAAATAAGCTTACCGTACGGTCGGTTTTTGTTATCGGGCCCGACAAAACGATCAAGCTCACCCTGACCTATCCAGCATCCACCGGACGCAACTTCGACGAAGTGCTGCGCGTAATCGACTCGCTACAACTAACCGCAAATTACCAAGTGGCGACGCCAGCAAACTGGACGGATGGAGGAGACTGCTTTGTTGTCCCTTCAATTCCTACTGCGGACATTCCAGCGAAGTTCCCCAAGGGTTTTACGGAAATCAAGCCATACATGCGGGTTACTCCTCAACCCAACAAGTAGGCCCAACTACTCGGCATAGGTGCGCGCATAAGCGCGCTCCATTACCGACCCTGGGGCGCCGCGCTGCGGCTCTGGAAGCAAGCTTGCCTCCGATCCGAATGAGATCCCATGAGAGCCACCCCCCGCCATTTGCGTCCAAAATGATTCCTGCATGTCGTCACCGCTGAAAACATTTGGGATGGAAATGTTATTGGCCTGCATATGCTGATAGAGAAGCCGTTTGCTATCACGCACAAAATAGGGCAATAGAGGTCGAATGCCGCCTGTCTCGCCGCTGTCTAACGCAATTTCGTTCAGCTGACCCAATAAACTCTGCACGCGAACCCTCTCTGGTTCGGCATCCGTTATCTCGCCGGAGGCTCGTGCCGCTAACAACTCACGTAACTGCAGATGCACGCGGCGCACTCGACGTGCGATGGGCAGCTCCTCGCTGGGGAGTAACTCTTGAGCACGCATCCACTCCTCTAACAGGAGTGAGGCTGGTCGCCCTCCAGCAAACGCTTGTGCGGCCACCCATAAGTTGGCGTCGAGAACGCAGCCGGCGTTAGGTACGCTCGGTGCAAGGGCCATCCAACCCAAAAAACCTGGCCCGGTGGCATGCGCGGCCACCTCAGCGACACGGTCATCAGTATACGTAGGCCAAAGCGACTCCCCTTGCTCGACAGCTCCCACGTTTACAATTGGCATCAGGGGCGCGTGATTCATCGTACTTATACGCTGCCAGAAAGGGTGAAGCGGAAGGTGATCATCCGTTGGAAGACCCGCCACGGCGGAAAAGGCGAGAGTCGTCCCTGCACCCACATCGAGTGCCAGGTCCTCCAACCACTGGGCCATCCGCTGAACGACTCTTGGATCCTTGGCCGACGGATAGAAAATAAGAGGAAGATCCGTTGCAGCTTCTACCGTTTGCAACTGACGAAGAAGAAGATCGTAGTCGGTGTAGTCACGATCGCCCTCCCACCTCTGGTACGGCACCTCCCATAGAATCCCGTGAGCCCCTTTCTCCAGGGATTCTAGTCGTTCAAAAATCGCATCAGGATACTCGTCTGCAAAGGGTGAAACCGCAGGTGATTGCAAATGGACCCAAACTGGCAGATCGGTTTTCCACTCTACACCCGGCCTTGTGACGACTCCCGTATAGCCGAGCTCGCCCAGGCGTTCGGCCGCGCCCAGCGTGCGGCCGACCCACCAGAGAAGGCGTTCTGTTGAAGCGTAAGGGTGCTTTGTGCTATCAACTACTGCTTGAGGATGTGACATATGACTCCTTTTTTAGAAACCAATAAAACAGTATTGCAGAAAATGATGTCAAAATCAAAAACCACGCCTCTCCCTTCTCCTAGAGAACTTCTTTGCGACCTCCCCCTTTCGTCAAAAAGTGCTTCTTTTATTCGAAAAAGCCAAGACGAGGCAAGTGCGATTCTCAACGGAAGGAGCGATCGACTGCTTCTTATTGTTGGTCCATGCTCCATCCACAATACCACAGCCGCAAAAACCTATGCGACCCATTTACAGTCGCTACAGAAAAAGGTTGCCAACCGCTTTTTGGTCGTCATGCGCGTTCATGGTGAGAAGCCGCGGACAACAGGCGGTTGGAAAGGCCTTCTTTATGATCCGGAGCTAAATGGCAATTGCGACATGGAAGCGGGCCTACGACAGATGAGGGAGCTACTTCTGGAACTTTCCGAGATGCGGATTCCGACCGCGACAGAGTTTCTTGACCCTTATTCTGCGTACTACCTTGGCGATCTGATCACTTGGGGTCAAATTGGCGCGCGCACCTCCTCTTCTCAGATCCACCGGCAAATGGTATCGAATCTGCCTATGCCTGTAGGATTCAAGAATACGACGCAGGGCGAACTTACCCCAGCAGTAAACGCCATACTCGCGGCAGCCATGCCGCAAACGTTTTTCGGGCTCACAGAAGACGGCCAGGTTGCGCAAGTTACCTCTGAGGGCAATGCAAACTGCCATTTGGTCCTTCGTGGCAGTGAAAATGGCGAGAACTTTCATTCTGGGGCGGTTAACAGAGCTGCACAGCTACTGAGGCAAGCCGAGTTGCAAACGAGGCTACTTGTCGATTGCAGTCACGACAACTGCCGCAAGGACCACTCTCGCCAACCATCCGTTTTGCACCATGTGATGGATCAAGTTCTCTCAGGCAACAAAGCAATTGCCGGAGCAATTATAGAAAGCTATTTGGAAGCCGGGTGCCAGCCGCACACCGAAGAAGCAGGCGATCTTTCGCCAAGTATTTCTGTCACAGATCCCTGCCTGGATTGGTCAACGACCGAACGTATCATCTTAGATGCATATGCTAGGTGCGAGGGCGCTCTTAGCTCTCACCCACATGAATGATACGTGCCCATAGCTGATGCTGCCATTCATCGACGAGCTCCCCGTCAACGATCAGTTCCGCCTTGTAGGCCGTTATCCCCCCACGCTCAAAGTATTCTTCTCCAGTGAGGCTATGAGTGAACATTCCAACATCTTCTTCAACCACATGGTGGATCACCTCGTCATGTCGATCTCCATATCGCACCTTTAAGACCACCTCAGCCTTTGGCCCCTCCGCCATAAACTTCGATGCCAGCTTCCAGCGCACTCGCAGGCGTTGACCGAGCGTAGGGCGCTCCTTACGGTGGTCCGGAGTATCCACGGCCATGCTCGCCAAATCATCTCGAGTCAGATATTCATTATGTACATGCAGCTTATTCGAAGAGCATGAAGTGAGCAAAATAATGAGAGGAAGTAGGTAGCAATACACGTATAACTCCGATCAGGTACACCAAGGAGACTACAGCCAAAGTGATTTTTGACGCAACTTCTACAAGAAGGCCGGCAACCATAATTAGCGCTACCCAGAAGGAGCTTCTTTGCTGCGGCAGCAGCAGTGGCACCTAGCCCCAGGTGGAGCGCATGC